>CAYMBZ010000059.1:0-8406 GCA_964388835.1 uncultured Lachnospiraceae bacterium | reverse complement strand
TCTGCCCTCGTCGCGAGTTTCAACGGCACCGTAGCGCGTTGCATCCTTGTCCATTATCAGATACTCATATCCCGCATCCGTAACGGCTTTAACCATATCTTCACGAGCTCCCTCAATAAGCTCTGCCGGCATAAATCCTCTGTTTCCGAAATAAAGTGCAAATTTCATAATTTTAGTTCCTTTCACTGTTTTATATCTTGATTTTAGCAAATTATATGATATAATAATAGTCAAATATATCTAAAAAATTGTAAATTTATCCAAAACGAGGTGTTATTATGCTACTTGCGGCAAACGCAGAAGATTTGCGTGCAATACTTGAACTTTTCTACACTTTATCCGGAATACGCATCGTCCTTTTCGATGAAAGTTTTAATGAAATAATTGCATATCCGTCCGAAAAATGCGCATTCTGTCAGGAAATACGGAAAAGTGGACAGCTTTCCGCAAAATGCGTCGAAAGCGACCTTTCGGCATTTCAAAAAAGCCGTAATCTCGGTGAAATAGTCATATATAAATGCCACGCCGGATTAATCGAAGCAACAGTCCCCCTTTCCCACGGCGGCAGAATTATCGGATATGTGATGTTCGGTCAAATAACCGATATCAAGGATAAGGAGCTTCTGCGGCAATTCATTGACGATATCAATAAAAAATATAACGTTGCATGCAGTACAAAAGGGCTGAAATACCGCAGCAAAAAACAGCTTTCTGCCGCCGCAAATCTGCTTGAAATGTGCACCGAATACATCATTTTAAAAGAAATGGTTGTTCCTCAATTCAGCGCGTCCACAATGCTCGCAACCGAGTATATTTCGGCAAACCTCGGTAAAGAAATTAAAATCGCCGATATTTGTGACTATGCCGGTGTCAGCCGTACCGCACTTTACGATTCATTTTCTCGGGAATACGGCATCGGAATTTCGTCATACATCCGCAAAAAACGTCTGGAATACGCTAAAGGTCTTTTAAAAAGCACCAACCTCCCTGTCAGCGCCGTTTCCGAACGTGCCGGGTTTTCCGATTACAATTATTTCAGCCGAATTTTCAAAAAGGAATTCGGAATTTCTCCTCATAAAGTTGTCCGCTGATAAATGCGCCAAACGAATGGGCATTTATTCTTTTTCGGTTTCAATGATATTAAGCACGCATATCAAATTCCGTTTTGCTTTCGCATTTGTCCCGGAGACATTCCGAAGTGTTGTTTGAATTTTTTTCTGAAATACGACGGTGAGCTGAACTGCATTATATCGCTTATTGATTCTATAGTTTTATCGGTTGTTATCAAAAGCTCCTCTGCCTTTTCCAAAAGAATTCTGTTCCTGAGCGTAGCCGGCGTTTCCGCTGATGCTTTTTTAAACGCAACATACAGTGCCGCCTCGCTCACCGCACACTCCTTGGCAATCTCGGAATTGGTTGCATTAGGGTACTTGAAAAGATATTCCGTGGTTTTTCTTACAATTTCTGCACTGCGACAGGGCGGCGCCGCTTTCATTTTAGGCATTAAAATACCCACAAGCGTATAAAATTTTCCTATTTTCTCCGCCGTTATTTCACTTTCTTCGGAAACCGAAAAAAACAGCTTCTCAGCCTCCCGGCAAAATGGTATCACCTGTACATTGTACTTTTCATTCTTCAAATTCGGAAGATATCGAAATCCGAGAGATATAAATTTTATATCGGGATTTCCGTACCAATAGGATTGATACGGACACTTATTCGGAATATAGAAAAAATCCCCCTTATTTATTGTTACACTGTCGTATTCCGTCACTATTTTCGCATTTCCTTCAAGCATATATGCAAAATAATGACTCGGTGAACCGCCGCGGTTATCGGTATAATTAAGCTTGTTAAACTTATATTTTAAAAAAACAAAACTATTCGAGAAATTTATGTCATTCATATTCAAACACCCCGATTTTATTATAGAAAATTACTTCTTTTTTTATAGGATAACATATTTTTCAAACTCTGTCAATGTCATATAATGTACTTGTCAACAAGCAATTGTGCTGACACGCCCGATTTATATTTTACGGGCAGAAAGGCTGTGAAATTTTTATGAAATGCAGACAAATCGTATTTACCCAAAAAGACAAAGCAGAGCTTCTGGAGGTTGAATTACCCTCTCCCGGAGAAAACGACGTTATGGTCAAAACGGAATTTTCGACCATAAGCTGTGGTACCGAAAGAGCAAATATTACCGGAAATCCTACGGTAAGTGCCACCGGTAACGGCATCGTTGAATTCCCCAGATACTCGGGCTACAACAGCTCCGGTACCGTCGTAAAGGTCGGAAAAGCCGTGAAAAGCGTAAAAATCGGCGACAAAGTGCTGGTTTTTTGGGGATGTCATAAGGAATACAACATCGTATGCGAAAATCAGGTTGTAAAAATCAATGATTCTGTGGATATGGAAACCGCCGCTATGAGCTTTATTGCGTCATTCCCAATGGCGGCAATACGAAAAACAGGGCTTGAAATGGGCGAAAGCGCAATCGTTATGGGGCTCGGAATACTCGGCATAATCGGAATTAAACTATTACGTGTGGCAGGTGCTGTTCCGATAATCGCCGCCGATCCAAATCCCGCCCGTCGCGAGATTGCCCTCAATAACGGTGCCGACTACGCATTTGACCCCCTTGAAGCTGACTTTGCGGATAAAGTCAAGCAAGTAACAGGCTGCGGTGTTAATGTTGCAATAGAGGTCACCGGCGTAGGTGACGGCTTCAACGAAGCACTTGATTGCATGGCAAAATTCGGGCGCGTAGCCCTTCTCGGATGTACGAGAAACTCGAATTTTACCGTTGATTATTATAAAAAAATTCACGTGCCCGGCATAACCGTCATCGGCGCGCATACCATAGCAAGACCCGAATATGAATCGCACCACGGCTGGTTCACGCACCGGGATGATATAAATGCAGTATTTAAGCTATGCGCAAGCAGCAGGCTTGTTCTTAAGAACCTAATAGAAGAGACTCACTGTCCGAAAGATGCACCCAAAGTATATAGTAGACTTATATCGGACAAAAATTTTCCCGTTGTTGTTCAATTTGATTGGAGGAAGTTATGAAAAAAATCAAAATAGCTCAAATAGGCGCAGGACACGACCACGCGACCGCCGCGATAACCACCCTAAAGAAGCAAAGCGATATTTTTGAGCTTGTGGGATACGCCGTTGTTCCGGAGGACAAGGATAATTTGGTACATTTTTCTTACGAGGGCAACAAAAACTTTTATAAAGATGTAAAAAAAATGACTGTTGATGAACTGCTTTCCTATCCCGGACTTGATGCGGTTTTCATCGAAACTGAGGACAGTGCTCTTACAAAGTATGCCAAAATGGCGGCAGAGCGAGGATTGCACATTCACATGGACAAGCCCGGCGGAGTTGACCAAAAGGAATTTGATGAGTTGATTGACATTGTAAAAGCGAAGAATCTTGTTTTTCACACCGGCTACATGTACCGCTACAACCCTGCCGTAATACAGCTTAAAAAGGATATACAAAACGGAAAGCTCGGCAGAATCTACTCTGTTGAAGCACAGATGAACTGCCTGCACAAAGCGGATAAACGCGAATGGCTCGGCAATTATCCCGGCGGTATGCTTTATTTTTTGGGCTGTCACTTGGTGGATTTAGTGTTTAGCATATGCGGTATGCCGGAGGATGTAATCCCGCTGTCAACATCAATAGGAGAAGACGGTGTTTCGTCAGAGGACTTCGGTATGGCGATTTTTAAATACAAAAACGGTGTTTCTTTCGTAAAAAGCACCGCGGTTGAATACGGCGGATTTGAACGCAGACAACTCGTTGTATGCGGAACCCGTGGCACTGTTGAATTAAAACCCCTTGAGTGGATTGTCAACCAAAATCAAGCGTTCTCGCCGCAGACAAGTCATGTCAGAGAGGTATATTCCGATGAATGGTTTGCACAAGGCACATGTCGCGACAGTGAAGTTTATGACCGTTACGACGGAATGTATCGCGCATTTGCGGCATACGTAAACGGTGAAAAGAATAATCCGTTCGATTATGAGTATGAACGTAATTTGCACAAGCTTATTTTAAAAGCATGCGGAAGATGATTTTATTACCCAAAGAAGCAAAAAATCTCATTGCCGGCTTGGATTGGGCAGGAAATTCGGGAAAACTGATAGTGGCTGTTCTTCTGTGTGATAACACAAAGGGTGAAACATACACCGTTTCCTCAGCGCAAAACTTACCATGGGGTGAAATTGTCGATATCTACACAGAGCTTATCGGTGCGGAATTTGAATGGACCGGCACGGAAAGATATTCCGAATATGTGCATGGCACACGCGAGCTTCCTTAGATACTTAAATACGACAGATTGTTTAACCGCAGGATTGACAACACCAAAATTCTCAAAGCCACCGGTCTTAAAAAAGAGGATTTTATATCAATTAAAGACGACATAAAAATCGAACTTGACAA
This sequence comes from uncultured Lachnospiraceae bacterium, assembly GCA_964388835.1. Classification (GTDB taxonomy): domain Bacteria; phylum Bacillota; class Clostridia; order UBA1381; family UBA1381; genus UBA1738. The sequence goes on along the minus strand of CAYMBZ010000059.1, from coordinate 3,942 downwards.
AATAGCAAAAGAAAGTAATCAGAGTTAATACTATTTCAAAAGCAGCGTAAAATTAATGGGTATACCCTTTGGGCATACCCATTAATTTTTTATTTTCAAAATATATTTCTCAATATACGGCACAGATAAATTTTTCCAAAGCATAAAGCAATCATACTCGCCGTCAAAAAAACAGCTTGTAACACCCGCACCGAATTCGGTTTTATCCGTCATATTAAGGCTTATCAGCTTCCCATCGTCATATTTTGCAAAAAATACGTCCGCAGTTATTTTATCCCCCGTATTATTATGTATGTGAATTCTGCTTTTTCCGTCCATTATCCCTTGCGACACTGCCACATTCGGCAGATACACCTGCAGATTTTTAATTATCCCCTTTATGTTCAAAAGACCGTTTCCGTAGTAAACATCATATCCGGCATCGCCCAAATCCTCCGATGTGCTTTTCAAAATCTCCTTTATTTCTTCCAAATCACTGCTCGGCTTCAATTCCTTTATCAAGGCAATCGCCGCCGTAACATGCGGAGTTGCCAGTGACGTTCCTGTGGATAGCACCATTCCCACATCGTTTGAAAGAGTCAAAATGTCATCGCCCGGCGCGGCAACAAACACACTTTCGTTATTTTGCGAATTTTGCGAAACAAGTTTGTTTTTCCCCACAGCACCAACACCGATCACGTTATCGAATGCAGCGGGGTAATTCAGTGCAGTTCCCCCGTTTCCAACAGCCGCTACCACAACCATTCCCGCATCGGTTGCTTTATCGACCCAGCTTTTCAGCGTGCTTATTGCGATTTCATCGGTAATCGCACCGCCGAAGCTCATATTAATGATATCGCATTCAAGCTCTGTAGCCTTTTTGATTCCCGCATAAATGTTCGAAAGGGTCAGACTTTTTCCGTCAGTTATTTTTAGCGGAATAATACTCGCCGCATCGGCTATTCCCGCAATAGCGGTCTGATTATCCGATACCGCCGCGATAACTCCGCTGACAGCTGTTCCGTGACCGAAATTATCCGAAACATCATTAACATCGCTTGCTTCTTCCATGCAGTTATATCCCGCAAGAATATTTGCTCCTTTAAAATCGGCATGCGCAATGTTTAAACCGCTGTCCAACACCGCTATTTTTACGCCTTTTCCAAAAACACCCGCCTCACGTGCGCTTTCAGCGCAAATCAAATCCAAATTCCATTGTTCGCTTATTTTTGTGTCACTCGTAACATTCGGATACACATTCTCAAACAATTCCAGCTGATAGTTCGGGAATATAACCTCTATATCCCTTGCCATAAACCTTTTGTATACATCGCTAAGGCTGTCCGCCCTGTAATATCCGTCTCCTATCAGTGTCACTGTCTCGCTCTTTGCAGAAAACATCATAACCGCATTATCAGATACCTTAACAATATATCCGCTTGACGGACATTTTGCGGATACCGAACATGAAATGGTGAGCAGAAACATCACCAATAAGCAAATTTTAAAGACAGTACCTTTCATTCTCTTCTTCCCACATCAATCAAGGGCAAGGATTCTTCCCTGCTCCTATTGGTAATTAATTTTTCAGTTTTCGGCGCATTTTTAAACCTTGCGCCCACATCTGCTACTATTTCGCATTTTTTGTCCCTCAATAAATCTTTGAAGCACCGCCGCAATTTCGGCTCTTGTTGTATTATCTTTCGGGTTCAATGTTCTTTCGGTTTTACCTGCAATAATGCCGCTTCCCACTGCATACTGCATAGCCTCGATTGCATACTCGGATATTTCATCAAAATCGGCGTATGAGCGAATATTCGCATTCTCGCCGACCGAAACATCATATCCCATCACATTTGCGTATCTGTAAAGAATCACTGCAATCTGCTCCCGCGTGATATTATCATCCGGCGCAACTTCTGCCTCGGTAATACCTGAAACGATACTGTTTTGCTCCGCCCAGATAACTGCATTTGCATAATACATATCCACTTTTACATCCCCAAACGGAATACTCTTATTTACCGCCGGCTCTCCTGCCAGGCGATAAAGAATAGTTACACGCACACCTCTTGTGAGGGGCAAACTCGGTGCAAAAGTCGTGTTTGCGGTACCGCTCATTAAATTGTTTTCACTTACATATTTTACGCTTTCAAAAAAAATAATCGGATTTCACAACATCTGCAAACGGATTTTCCCATTCATCCATGATTGAGTTTTGCATGCCGCCTCCGCTTGCGCCGCTCAGGGTTTGAGCTTCATCCTCAATCCATTTTGCGTAAAGAGTGATATCTCCCGTTATCTTTGTATCAAAATTGTACTCACTTGCAAATTCAGAGTCGGTGTACCAACCGTCAAACACATATCCGTCTTTGACAGGTGCTCTCGGCTCGGTCGCTTTGTTGTTCTTCGAAACATTCTGATTCGCAATTGCATTTCCGCCGTCGTTATCAAATCTCACCGTGTAGTGGGTTAATGATATAGCGCCGCTTGTCGAATAGGTATCGACATCAACATTAACGATTATCGGTGCATAGTTTGTATCACTCGGTGTAAATATCATTCGTTCCGTCCGCATTAGCAATCTTTGTACCGTCTACCCACGCGAAACTGCCGCTAAGCACAGCATTGTTAATTCCCAATACAGCACCCTCCGTAACGGTCGCTTCCGCAAGCGCTTTGCCTCTGCGCACCGTTGCATAGCTGTCGCCACTCTTTGTCATAAAGGTAATTTTATATACCTTACTTTCGTCATCGCTTGTAAGTATCGGATATTGATCTATATTGCTTCCCTGAAGGCGCTGTCCCCAAATCAGCTTGCTTTCGGCGTCCTGTAAAAGGTATGCCACAATTCCGTTTTTAACTTCCGCCTCGGTTTTGCTTTGCAGACTTACAGGCTGCACCTAATAGGTGATACCATTTTATGTGGTCACAGCACCTTGCCCTATATCAGGCAGGTAACGTTCCGTAAACATTGTTATGCTCACCTTTATCAGCCTTAACTGTTCCTGCAAATAAAATTCGTCCTCATACAAGGCATAATGCACACACGCCCTTACAAATGTAAAAATCAGCGGTCTTACAATATCATCCGGAAGTCCTATTTTTTCGGAAACCAACTTTGCATATTCCGAGTACCGCTTATTTACGCCCTCAAAGAACTTTTTGCCATGCTCCCTGTATTTCGGGTGGGTATAAACCTGATACATCAGCCGATATTTTTTTCCGTGCTTTTCGGCTGTCCAATACGGGATTTCATTGATAAACCTCTCCACGTCCGACGCATCTTTCGGCGCCTTTGCCATAAAGTCATCCTCTACTTTGCTCATGCAATGTCCCGTCGATTGCACGATTAAGTCGTCCAAATCCTTGAAATATGTGTAAAAATTAGCTGTGTTTGTGTTGCAATACTCGCCCACCTTTCTTATCCCTACTCCGCTTATACCGTTTTCCGCATAGCACTCAAAGGCTTTTTCCATAAGCTCTATCTTTCTTGAATTGTATGCTTTTTCATCAAATGTCCTCATTTTTCGAGCTCCTTTTTTGTCAATCGTTTGTTCAATTATATCACGCAACCCCAAAAAAGTCAACGCTTTCGGCTATCATATATCGGTAATATGTTGAGAGTTGATAAAACTTTGCCAAGTATCAAAACGCGTCTTGAAATCACAACGGAATAAAAGTTTTTTGAGGAAATTCCATTTTTTTGATAATGTTTTCCATAAAAGCACAATAGTTGAACTCGCGGCATAACCGCTTGAGGTCTTGCCTTTTTCTATGGTTATTTATATCTTAAATCCCAATTTTTCAACCGCTTGAAATAAATTTAGCAAAATTTTCCCAAAACGAGTATTCATTTTGTTGTGCTTGCCGAATACAAAAAATCTGCGCTATTTGATAGTCATTGATATCTTTTTCACAAATGCTCTTGCTTTTTCTAATTTACAGGCGTATAATAAAAAT
>CAYMBZ010000058.1:0-8507 GCA_964388835.1 uncultured Lachnospiraceae bacterium | reverse complement strand
TGTGGTATGCGTAATCATGCTTAGGTCCCGTAGGATGAAGTTTCTCATAGCTTTCCTTATGATAAGTTTCCTGGAAGAGAATATACGTGCCTATACCGGCATCCTTCAATTTTCTGTAATTCTCCACAGTTGTTGCGGCAATGTTTACGTTTACTCGGCGGATTGCACCGTTTTTATGCTTGATTGAATATATTGTTTTTATAGATTCCAAGATATACTCAATCGGGTTTATTGTCGGGTGCTCACCCGCTTCGATTGCAAGGCGCTTGTGTCCCATATCCTGAAGCGCTGTCACCTCGCGCACAATATCCTCCTGTGTAAGTTTTTTACGCGCAATATGCCCGTTTTTTGCATGATACGGACAATAGGTGCAACCGTTTATGCAATAGTTTGAAAGATACAGCGGCGCGAACATAACAATTCGGTTGCCGTAAAAATCCTTTTTGATTTGTTCGGCAAGCCGATATATTTTTTGGATTTTTTCCTCATCCTCACACGCCAAAAGAACCGAAGCCTCCCTGTGTGTAAGCCCCTTGCGCTCCGCCGCTTTTTCAATAAGGGCATCCACAAACTCCGAATTATTCTTGTTTTCATCCGCGTATTTCAGTGTTTCCAACACCTCTTCATGGGAAATAAATTCCTCGGCTTTCATTGATTTTGGATTATACATAAACTCATTCCTTTCAAAAATAAACATAAAAAGACTCTGCCCGAAAAGACAGAGACGCAAAGGTTTCCAAACAGCGTCCTTATCTTTCCGCTCAGGAGATTTTACAGCCTTTACGGTCAGAACCGGATTCATCTGTTTTAATTATACGTTTATTTTAACAAAATGTCAATGCTTTAGTCGAAAACATTTCCGCCTCGCCTTCTTTCGCCCGCAAATTCCACATGTGATTAACCGGTCCGGAGCCATGCCCAAAATCCAATCCTTCACTGAGTGCACCGCTAAGATATTCCTTTGCGCGCCTGATGCTGTCTTCTTCGGAAAAGCCCGCCGCCAAGCCGCATGCTATCGCGGAGGACAGCGTACAACCGGTGCCGTGAGTGTTCTGTGTATCTATCCTTTTCGAATAAAATCTTTCGATTTTTCCGTCCGCGCACAGGATATCGGTCGCATCGTTTACAAGGTGTCCGCCCTTTACCAGTACACTTGTTCCGCACACATCGTAAAGCTTTTTCGCCGCTCGGCACATGTCCTTTTCGTTTTTCACGGAAAATCCGCACAGCACCTCCGTCTCCGGGATATTCGGCGTAACAACTCTTGCAAGCGGCATAAGTTTTCTCGCAAGTTTCTCCGCCGCTCCGTTTGCAATCAAGTTCCCGCCGCTTGTTGCCGTCATCACCGGGTCAAGCACAATATTTTTTGCACCAAAGTGCTCAAGACGATCCGCCGCAATTTCAATAATCTCCTCCGAAAACATCATGCCTATCTTCACCGCATCGGGAAAAATATCCGAAAACACCGCATCCATCTGTGCCGCCGCAAAATCCGCGGAAACAGGGGAAATTCCATGTACCCCCACGGTATTTTGTGCTGTGAGCGCGGTAATTGCACTCATTGCATACATTCCGTGTGCGGTTATGGTTTTAATATCCGCCTGTATTCCCGCACCCCCGCTCGAATCCGAGCCGGCTATAGTAAGTACGCTTTTAATCAAATAAATCACTTCCCCTTTCAAAGGATTCTATATAAAAATCGCAGATTTCTCGCATAAGTTCCGTATCCGGTTCGTATCGATCGTACACACCGCAAACCAAAAATCCCGCTTCTTTCGCCGTTTTCGCCGCAAAAAATGCATCCTCAAACACCAATGTTTCGCTTTTTTCGGTTCCCAATATATCACACGCCGCTAAAAAAATGTCCGGTTTATCCTTTCCCGAGCCGATTTCGTCACCGCAAAGCACTGCGCAAAAATACTCTGCCGTTCCGTTTCTTTTCAGTGCCGCCTCAGCTCGTTGCCGTTCCGATGATGTAGCAACACACATACTTACATTTTTCCCCCTCAGTATTTCCAAAAACTCCGCCGCCCCGGGCTTTAAAGGTGCTCCTTTTTCGTAAAACTCCGTCAGCATATCCATCAAATCTTTTAAAACATCCTCCGCTTTATCCGACATTTTGTACTCCCTGCAAAGATAATCCGCCGCCTCATAAAGGGTCAGTGTTTTTAAATCCTCAAGCAGATTATCTTTGCCTACTATTCCCTTTGATTTGAGGTACTTACCGCTTAATCCCTGCCATATATGCATGGAATCAAGCAGTGTTCCGTCCAAGTCGAATATGGCGCCTTTAATTTTCATTGCCGAAAACCTCCTTGCTTAGCTTATACAGTCTGCGACAGGCATTTTCCGCATCATCCGACGCAAAAATTGCCGAAACAACCGCCACTCCGTCCGCGCCGCTCCCCAAAAGCCGATTTATATTGTCCTCACATATTCCGCCGATTGCGGTGACGGGAATTGATACCGCCCCGCATATCTCGCGCAAAGTATCATAAGAAACATAATCCGCATCCGCCTTTGTATCGGTCGGGAATACCGCCCCTACGCCGAGATAATCCGCGCCGTTTTTCTCGGCAAGCCGCGCCTGTTGAGCTGTCTGTACCGAAACGCCCAAAATCATGTCCTCTCCTATCAGCTTGCGCACACATCCGGCTTCCATATCCTTTTGTCCTACATGAACTCCGTCCGCACTGCATGCTATCGCCGTTTCAACATCGTCGTTGATTATAAACGGAACTTTGTATCTGTGGCACTGCGCTTTTATTTCTTGTGCTTCGACAAAAAGCATATCCCGGTCGATGTTTTTTTCTCTGAGTTGCAGGCAAGTCACACCACCTCGCAGAGCTTTCTCCACTCTTTCGCTCAGGCTTTCTCCGAAAAGACGGCTTCTGTCTGTTACGGCGTACAGGCGCATCATTTCTTTAGTACACTTCATATTTTGCCTCCTCTTCAAGTCTCTTTGGGGAAAGTTTGTAAAGTTCATCAATAAGCTTACTTCTGTAGCTTGCATTGCCGTCCTCTTTTCTCAATTCGGCATAGGCTCTCTCTCCGCACACACCCATCGCACAAACTGCGGCAAGGCACGCCTCTGCGACATTTTCACCGTTCGCTCCGATAAATGCCGCAGTGATTGCGCTCAGCATGCATCCCGTACCGGTCACTCGTCTCATCATCGCATGCCCGTTCTTTACCAAATACACTTTTTCCCCGTCCGTAACCAAATCGATTGCACCTGTAATTATTATTACAGCACTTGTTTTTTTGGAAAAAGCTTTTGCCACGCCGATAATACTGTCCATATTTGCTTCCGTCACGACATCATTTTCATCTGCATCGACACCTTTTGTGTTTTCACTTTCGCCGATAAGCGCCTTTATCTCGGAAGCATTTCCGCGTATAACCGAAAGCTTAACTTTCTCAACAATTTCCCGCGCCGCTTGTGTTCTAAGTCTTGATGCCCCCGCTCCCACAGGGTCAAGTACAACGGGATGCCCCATTTCTGCTGCAGCCTCCCCCGCTTTAAGCATTGCGACAATTGTATTTTTGTTCAATGTTCCGATGTTTAAGTTAAGCGATGTACATACCGCGGTAATGTCGCACACCTCTTCAATCTCATCCGCCATTATCGGCGAACCGCCTATGGCCAGCACCGAATTTGCGCAATCGTTCACTGTTACATAATTGGTGATATTATGCACCAGCGGTGTCTTTTTCCTTACATTTTCCAAACATTTTCCTATCATTTCTTTTCCTTCTTTCTTATTCGAGAAAGCCCCCATCAAACGAATTCCGTACAAAAAAAGCGAAGCCGCCCGATAACAGACAACTTCGCAAAAAAACGAGTTCGGCACTCTTCCTACGTTGGCATTATCCAAATCAGGTTATAAGGGTCGAAGCTCAATTACTTCCTCTCAGCCTGACAGACAAGCTCCCCCGAATATTTATTTTTTACAACCCTGCCGCCGATTGGGCTATGCAACGATTGTTTACTGCTATTATACCGCGCAGAGAAGAGAATGTCAATACCGAAATTGCAAATTACATTCTCACATTTGACAAAAATTCCTTCAAGCGGCGGCTTTTGGGAGAATTGAATACCTCCTCCGGCGTGCCTTGCTCGGCAATAACACCGCCGTCCATAAAGATTATCCTGTCCGAAACATTTTTTGCAAACGCCATTTCATGTGTCACGATAATCATTGTCATTTTTTCATCCGCCAGCGATTTAATCACCTTTAAAACCTCGTTGGTTATCTCCGGGTCCAGCGCGGAAGTGGGTTCGTCAAAAAGCATTATCTCGGGATTAAGCGCCAGCGCTCTGCAAATCGCCACTCTCTGCTGTTGACCGCCCGAAAGCTCGCAGGGATAATTTTCATATTTATCTGCAAGCCCCGCACTGTCCAACAAACGCTTTGCATTAGCATCGATTTCCGCGTAAATTGCTTTCTTGTTCTTCTTAAAATCCGGCCTTTCCTTTGCCAAAAGCTTTGGTGCAAGCACTACGTTTTCAAGCGCGCTGTACTGTGGAAACAGGTTAAAAGACTGGAAAACAAAGCCGAATTTCAGCTGTTTTTTTCTGATTTCGTCATTCGTCATATTTCGCTTTTCTTTTCCGTCAAAAATGACCTCATCATTCAAAACAATCTGCCCGTCATCCGCCTTTTCCAAAAAATTCACACACCTTAAAAGCGTGGTTTTTCCGCTTCCCGAAGAGCCGATGATTGAGACCACCTCGCCGCGCTCCATGCTGAAAGAAACGTCTTTTAGCACTTCGGTTTTATCAAAGCTTTTTCTCAGATTTTTTATTTCCAAAACTGCCATAGTCAAATTCCTCCGCCTAACCCTTATAGTAGTCAAGTTTTTTCTCGATTTTTCCAAACAGCACCGTTAAAATTCCGCTGAAAATCAGATAAAACGCGCCGGTATAGAAAAGCGGCCACAAAAGTCCCTCGGATTTTGCATAAACCTGTGCCGCCCAAATAATTTCATACACCGCAACAATTCTCGCAAGCGATGTATCCTTTACCAGCGTTATTATCTCATTGCTTATGGGCGGAACTATTCTCTTGATAACTTGAAGCAGAATTACGCGGAAAAAAGTCTGCAATTTTGTCATTCCGAGAACTTGTCCCGCTTCGTACTGACCTCTCGGAATCGATTCGATCCCTCCGCGGTATATTTCCGAAAAATAACAGGCGTAGTTAATAACAAAGGCTATCATAACCGCCGCAAAACGGTCCAAAACCTTCCAGCTTGCCATAAAATCAATCAGCATATTTGTTTCGCCTACCCCCTGCGCCCAATTTCCCACAAGCCCGGGACCGTAATAAATAACGATAAGCTGGAGCATAAGCGGCGTTCCTCTTATAATCCAAACAAAGACCTTTACCGGCCATTTAATCAGCTTAACCTTGCTCATGGAACCGAAGCTTATAATAAGCCCCAAAGGAAGCGCAAAAAGCAAGGTCAGCACAAAAATTTTAAGTGTTGTGTAAAATCCTCCGAAGAGCGATTGTGTTACCGTCCAAAACATAAATTCAATACCTCATTTAAAAACTGCAAAAGGAGCTGTACGATTTTTCTACAGCTCCCGATTTTTTATTGTCTGCTCTTATTTCGCAATGGTAAGCTCATACTTTTCAGCAAGAGCGTCAAGAGATCCGTCTTTCTTCATCTCTGCCATAAGTTCATTCACTTTAGCCGCGGCATCCGAGCCCTTTCTGAAACCGATAACGTATTCTTCACTTGTCAAAGCCATTCCGCCCTTTAAGTTGGCATAGCTTGTTCCCTCGCCTGTCATGGCATTTGCCATTGTAATATCGATTACGCATGCATCTGCCGAGCCGGAAGCAACTTCCATTAAAGCATCAGTCTGTGCTGCAACAGCTATATAATTTGCATCAAGACCCGCATCCTTGATTGCAGCTTCTCCCGCAGAACCTGCTTCAGCGGCGAATTTAAGTTCTTTCATGGATTCTGCATCCTTGTATTTGTCAAGTTCAGCCTCATTCATTACAACAACCTGCGCATTCTCAATATACGAATCGGTACATTCCATTGCATTTGCAACTTCGTCCGTCAAGGTCATTCCGTTCCAAACGCAATCGATTGACTTTGCGTCAAGCTCCATAATCTTGTTATCCCAATCGATTTCGATAAATTCCGCTTCAACTCCGATTTTATCGCATACAGCCTTTGCAAATTCAGCGTCAAAACCTGTCCATTCGCCGTTCTCCTTATAATCCATCGGCGCATAATCGGTAATTCCGATAACCATTTTGCCCTTACCGCTTATGTAGTCCAAATCCGAACCCGTCTCTGTAGTTGTCTTTGTTGTTCCACAGGAAGCAATACCCATGCACATAACTCCCGCCAAAATCAATGTAATCAGTTTTTTCATAATTATTCTCCTTTTGTCTTTGACTTAACTTATGTGCTCATTATAGCATAACACTTTACCGCTGTAAAGTGTTATCATAATAAAATACAAACTTTTGTATGTTTTAGCCAAAAACAAAGAGTGCATTTTAGCACTCTTTACCAACGTATTTCAATTGTTCACCGATATAATCACTTATAACTCCCTTAAGTCCGCGCGGCGTAACGCGATTTTCCGCAATTCTCCGCAAAAAATCCATCGCTTCATCCTTTTTAAAAAACAAATTCCGCAAAAGCTTTTTTTCCGAAACCGATTTTCCGTCTGCACCCGCCACCTCTTTGTCAATCTCAACACCGTACACATTCAGGTCGCAGAATTCTTCCCTTACGCTATCGGTCAGCAAATAATATGTGAGCTTAACATTGCGGTGCGCACCTTCCGCACGCTCCGAACTTATTTCATCAAAAAATTCTTTTTTCAATCCTACACCTCCTTTTGGCTATTATATTATAATATGAAAAGAGGTGTAAATCCAGTTATTTTCATCGCGCAAAAAACACTTTTATGCGGACTTTCGGCATATTTTTTTATTGAATCTCAAAAATGCGGAGGCTAATGGGCGAATTTTGACATAAGCCGTAAAAGTGTGTCGCACGAAATCATTCCCGCAACGCCTCCTGTCAAGCCTTGCGGCTTGCCGTCCGCAAAAAAAAATACAGCTGATATGCTTCGGAAAATTCCATAACCTATCAAGCCGTATTTCAATATCTGCAGTAATCAGCCTTCAACAGCCGCTCCTACCGGGCAAGTACCTGAGCAAGCGCCGCAATCCAAACATGCGCCCTCGTCAATAACGTACTTTGAATCACCCTCAGAAATAGCACCTACAGGACATGCACCTGCACATGCACCGCACTGAATGCAATCATCAGTAATTTTGTAAGCCATTCGACACACCTCCTTACGCATAATAATTATACCATAACAACGGAATGTAAAAATACTGCCGCAGTATATGACACAACATACAAGTGCCCTCGCACTCAAAATCATTATATCACAGTTTTCGCTAATCTTCAAGTGATTTTAGCATTTCTTCGTCATTTTTTTCATTTTGATTCTTTTTCGGTTTCCTCAAAATTTTAATGTCGGCAACATTGTATTCACGAAGCTCCGCTTCCTTTTCCGCCTCAACGCGAACCTTTACCAGACCTTTCAGCATGTCCACATACTCAACATTACCGTTGCCGTCCGGTGTTTCAACAAGCGCGCCCTGCTTGGGGGTAATTTTAAGAAGCTCTTCATATGCCTCCTGTTCAAATTTCAGACAGCACATAAGACGTCCGCAAATCCCCGAAATTTTTGTAGGATTTAAGGACAGCCCCTGTTCCTTTGCCATTTTTATCGATACCGGGGCGAATTCTCCCAAAAATTTCGAACAGCAAAGTTCTCTGCCGCAAATTCCGATACTTCCGAGTGCCTTTGTTTCATCGCGTATGCCTATCTGCCTAAGCTCTATTCTGGTGCGGAATCGGTTTGCCAAATCCTTTACCAGCTCGCGGAAATCCACTCTGCCCTCGGCGGTGAAATAAAACAGTACCTTGGTTCTGTCAAAAGTATATTCCACCTCTATCAGCTTCATTTCAATGCCATGCTTTTTTATCATTTCACAGCATATTCCGAAAGCTTCCCTTTCCTTTTCCTTGTTCTCCTCGGCACGTTCAAAATCCTCCGCGTTTGCAACTCGTATTACGTCCTTGAGCGGTTTTGAAATATTCTCCTCCGATATTTCACGCGCAGAGGCGGCAACTGTTCCCATTTCAACGCCCCTTGTCGTTTCCACAATCACCTTGTCACCGGTTTTTATTTCAAGCCCCGCCGGGCTGAAATGATATATCTTGCCCGCCGGCTTAAATCTTACTCCGACTATTCTCGTCATATGATATGCTCCTTCAAAATTCGCAAATTATTTCCTTTGAATCGGGCGGCAAAACTTCCCGCCCGTAAGCTTAATTATATTATATTCGCGGGTTTATGTCAAGCGCGAACGAAATTTTTCGCGAAAATCAAGTGTAGGTTTACAATAGATGTGTTACATTCCGGCATATTTTATTACGAGTAAACT
>CAYMBZ010000057.1:0-8584 GCA_964388835.1 uncultured Lachnospiraceae bacterium | reverse complement strand
TTGCTTATCTTACCACATTCCGCTACACTTGTCAATACTTTTTGCGAAAGTTTTTTAATTTTTTTCAAAATTCGTCTTTTTCTTCCTTATTATATAAAATTTTCTGATTTCTCAGCAATACATTCTTCCCCCGCCATGCAAATGCACGATCCCGATACTTTTTTTTGAATTCACTGTTCGAAATATTTTCATCCAAATATAGCTCGGTGATAAGATTTTCTTTAAATTCGCGAATTTCCGTCAGCGGAATATTTCTGTTATGCGGGCACACTTCCTGGCAGATATCGCACCCCCACAGTATGCCGTTCCGGCGAATCGCGTCCTTTTCCCGCTCCGAAAGTTCTCCTTTTTTTTGCGTTATGTATGAAAGGCACTTCTCCTCACAAAATCCATCGCCGTCCAGCGCCCCCAGTGGACACGCCTTAACACAAGCTCTGCATCCCGCACATTCCGATTTGTTTTCTTCGTCCGCCTCGATTTCGCAATCCGTAACAACGTATCCTATAAAAAAATAGCTGCCCGCCTCGGAATTTATCGCCATTCGGTTTCTGCCGATGAACGCAATTCCCGAAAGTCTCGCCAAAAGCCGCTCATCCAACGGCCCGCTGTCGGCAAAAGCTTCCGCAAAATAGCCGTTTTGCTCAAGTTCTGCGGTTATATGGGACATTTTTTCAATCGCCACTCTGTGATAATCATATCCCCTGGCGTATCGCGAAACATTCCCCTCTTCGTCCCCGCAGTAATAGGAAAACGCGCACACCACAATGGTTTTTGCGCCCGCCAAAACCGTTTTCTCATCCTTTTTTTCGCAAAAAGAGGCTTCTCGCGGAAGCCCTTTTGATGCTTTTAAATAAGTCGTTACATCACAAAATCCCACATCGGAAATTTTCTGTTTTTTCGCTGTTTCCGTTATTTTCTCTTTCATAAAATCGATTCCACAGCATCCGCATAATCGTCTGCGGATTGAGCGCCCACAAGCTTTTTCACCGGTTTGCCATCCTTAAAAATCATCACCGTCGGAATGGACACCACCGCAAATTCCGCCGCCAAAGCGCCCTCATTATCCACATTTACCTTGCCCACTTCGATTTTTCCGTCAAACTCCTCCGCCACACGGTCGATTATCGGCGAAACCATTTGACAAGGTCCGCACCAGCTTGCCCAAAAGTCCACCATTACAGGCTTGTCCGATTTAACTATTTCATTAAAATTTTTCTGCGTAATTTCCGTTACCATTCATTTTTCCTCCTTATTTTTCCTTGTACTCCGGCATTGACGAATACATATTGTTTATACCGCCGGTAGAGAATTGCTTTGTGGAATATTCGCTGTACTCTACAAAAACATTCTCCTCGAAAATGTAATTTCTGATTTCCCTATCCGTTCCGCTGAAGATATATACTGTTATAATCGGTGTTGCAATGCCCTTTAAAAAAGCTTCCCCCGCCTCCATGTATACATATCCCTGCATCCTTTCCGAAAAGAGATTGTACGCACCGTGTTCCGTAATTACCGCCACCGTCCAATACTGCGAATCATCCCACATCATCTCTCCGTTTTTAGATTGCGCGGAGGTGCCCAAAACTATTCTGTCTTTTACGCCTTTTTGGGTTATTGACATGCTGTAATCGCCGAGTATCGTCCAATCATTTGTCATTTTCAACTGCTGAGTAAGCGGAATTGTCGTTTTTACATCCGGCACCTCGGGGTCCTCTGTAGGCTGTGCGCTGACTGTCGGAGCTTCCGTTTCCTCCGGTGGCACTATCAAATCCGACGCTTTATTGCAACCGGTTGTAATTGCCAGCGCAAATACGGCAATAAGTGTTAAAATCTTTTTCATAGCTTTTCTTCCTTTCTCTAATTACAAATCTATATATTTTTTCCCGCTGTATTTTATTATTGCTCTTCCGCAGGTCAGTTCCGCCATATCCTTTTCAAATTTTTCCAATTCTTCATTTTTCAAACAAAGCTTAAACTCCACCTCGTTGCCGTAAGCGGTATCCTCTAAGATATATTCCTCGGACGCAATTTTATACTGCACCTTTCCGACCAAGGTATAGTCCACATTGAGCGATACCAAATTGCATAAAATCCGCGTTACTATCCCGGCATTTTCAAGTCCCATACGGCATGCCGCACCGTATGCATGAACCAAGCCTCCCGTTCCCAAAAGCGTTCCTCCGAAATATCTCGTAACCACCGCCGCCACATCCACAAGACCCTCCTTGCGAATCGTGTCCAACACCGGCATGCCCGCAGTTCCGCCCGGCTCTCCGTCGTCGGAATAACGAAAAATATTGTTTTCATCTATCACATACGCATACACATTATGTGTGGCGTCGCTGTACTCCGCGCGCATTTCCCGCAAGAATTCCAAAGCCTCATCTTCACTCGAAACAGGGCGCACATGCGTTATAAATTTCGATTTTTTCTCCACCAGCAGCGCTTCCCCCGAAGCCGCTACCGTTTTGTAACATTCCTTTTTTGAAATATCTATCATTCCGTTTCCGTTATATATTTTTTCAGCTCGCAATACGCTGTGCTGTCCGCAAGAAGTCTTATCCGCGTACCCTCCGCGGTATATTCTTCCGAAAGAATCTTTTGATTTTTATGAAGCTCGCTTACCAGTGCCCCCTCGGTGTAAGGAATAAGCACGCATATTTCCTTTTTCTTTCCCGGCGCAGTTTCCCCTATCAATTCCATAAGCTCCGCTATGTCTATTTTGTTTTTTACCGAAACCGCCACTTCATTTTTGTCGCCTCCGATAAATTCTTCCTCCAAAAGGTCAATTTTGTTATACACCGTTATTGTAGGCTTATCCGCCGCATTAAGCTGATCAAGCACCGAATTTACTACCTTTATGTTATTTTCATATTCCGGGCAGGATACATCCACAACATGAATAAGAAAATCCGCCTCCACGGTTTCCTCCAGCGTTGATTTGAATGCACGCACAAGGTGATGCGGCAATTTCCTGATAAAACCCACACTGTCAATCAGCAATATTTTTCTGTTATCGTCAAGCACAAGACCTCTTGACGTTGTATCAAGCGTGGCAAAAAGCTTGTTTTCCGCAAGAACCCCCGCATCGGTCAGTAAGTTCATCAGCGAGGACTTTCCGGCATTTGTGTACCCCACAAGACACGCCGTAATCATCCCGTCCTTTTTTCTTCGGTTTCTTATGAGCTCTCTGTGCTTTTCAAGTTCCTTTATTTCCGATTCAAGCGCCGAAATTCTGCGATTTATGTGTCGTCTGTCCGACTCAAGCTTTGTTTCGCCCGGGCCCCTGGTTCCTATGCCTCCGCCCGTTCGGCTCATCTGCGTACCGAGACCGCGAAGTCTCGGTAGACGGTATTTCAGTTGAGCAAGCTCCACCTGAAGTTTTCCCTCGCCGCTTTTTGCGCGCATTGCGAATATGTCAAGAATAAGAATTGTGCGGTCGATTACCTTAATTCCCAGAAAATCCGAGATATTTCTCAACTGAACCGGTGAAAGCTCATCATCAAAAATAACACTGTCCGCTTCCAGCTCTGCCACCGCCGTTTTCAGCTCTTCAAGCTTGCCCTCGCCCATGTAGGTCGCCGCCTCGATATCGTTTTTGTTTTGAACCATCACACCGACAACTTCCGCTCCCGCAGTTCTTGCAAGCTCACCCAGTTCTTCAACGGACTCATCGGTTGTATCGGCAAGCACATCCTTGCATCCCGTATGCACACCGGCAAGCAGTACCTTCTCGATTTTTTCCTCGTTTGATTTTATTTCCATATATATTCCTCTCCCGTATGCCTATATTATCATCTATTTTCCCCTTTTTGTCAATAAATGAAGAAGTTTTTTTAATTTTTTTTGAAAATATGTAGAAATTTTTCCCCGCATGTTGTATAATGAAAGGTAATCATACTTATTTATACGGGAGGTAAGACTATGACAAACGATATTCTTGATATTCTTGAAAAAAGCGACAAGCACCTGTCCTGCGAACAAATCGCACAGATGATCGGTTCCGACGAAAAAGAAGTCGCCGATATTATCAAAGGTCTTGAAAAAAGCAACACAATTGTGGGATATAAAACAATGATAAATTGGGAGAAAACCGACAAGGAGCTTGTCACCTCCATTATTGAGCTGAAAATTTCCCCCCAAAGAGGGGAAGGCTTTGACAAGGTCGCGGAAAAAATATATAAATATTCTCAGGTCAAATCGCTCTTTCTCATGTCCGGTTCCTATGACCTGTGCGTCATAATTGAGGGGCAATCCATGAAAGATGTCGCGCTTTTTGTTGCATCCAAACTTGCGCCCATGGACAACGTGCTAAGCACCGCAACCAGCTTTGTGCTGAAAAAATACAAGGAGGACGGAATGGTTTTCTACAATAATGAAGAGGATTCCAGACAGGTAATAACATTATGATAAAATATGAAGAAATACTTACAGATAAAATACAGCAGATTCCCCCATCCGGCATACGCAAATTTTTTGATGTTGCCGCCACAATGAAGGATGCCATTTCCCTCGGTGTCGGCGAACCGGATTTCGTTACACCATGGGCAATACGCGAAGCGGGTATCTATTCTCTGGAAAAGGGCAGAACCTACTACACCGCAAATGCGGGGCTTATGGAACTGCGTGAAGAAATCTGCAGCTATAACCTACGCAAATTCGGCATTGAATATGATGCAAAAAGCGAAGTTTTGGTAACGGTCGGCGGAAGCGAAGCAATCGACCTTATGGTTCGCTGTATAATCAATCCGGGTGATGAGGTTTTGGTTCCCGAGCCGAGCTTTGTCTGCTACAAACCCTGTGCCGCCATGGCAGGCGGTGTGCCCGTTCCGATTGAAACCCGCGAGGAGGATAATTTCCGTCTGCTCCCCGAACAGCTGCGCGCACACATAACCGACAAAACCAAACTTCTCATCCTGCCGTTCCCAAACAATCCTACCGGAGGCGTAATGTCCCGCAGTGATTTGGAGGCAATTGCCGAGGTTCTGCGCGGCACCGACATTATGGTTCTGTCCGACGAAATATACGGCGAGCTCAGGTACGATAATGAAGGGCATACGCCTTTCTCCGCAATCAACGGCATGCGCGAGAGAACCGTGGTTGTAAACGGCTTCTCAAAAACCTTTGCCATGACAGGCTGGCGTCTCGGATACGCACTGGGTCCCGCGCCGCTTATAAAGGCGATGACAAAACTTCATCAATACGGAATTATGTCCAGCCCAACAACCAGCCAGTTTGCCGCAATTGAAGCACTGCGTTCCTGCGATGCCGATGTGGATAACATGCGTCGGGAATACAATTACCGCAGACGATATATTGTTGACGGATTCCGAAACATGGGGCTTTCCTGTTTTGAACCCCTCGGAGCATTTTATGTATTCCCATGCATTAAATCTCTCGGCATGACAAGTGAAGAATTCGCGGAAAAGCTTCTGTTTGAGGAAAAGGTTGCCGTTGTTCCCGGAAATGCTTTCGGCGCAAGCGGCGAGGGCTTTATCCGTTGCTCCTATGCATATTCCATAGAGAATATCGAAGAAGCACTTGTACGAATCGCACGTTTTGTGGAACGTTACAAAAAGTAAAAACAGGAGAATGTAAAAGTGAAAGTTTTTACATTCTCCCTTATTTTTTCCAAACATTCCCGTCGGATAAAATTTGCCTTTTGGGCAACTCCGTTATTTGGTCGGCTTATCCTCCTGGAGCTGTACCTTTACATCGGTAAGCTCACCGTTTCTGATTATTGTAAGCGTAATATAATCGCCCGGCGCCTTTGTTTCCTTGATTTCATTCAGCGCATTTACGGTGTTTACCACCTTTCCGTCCGCTTTAACGATTAAGTCTCCCTCTCGGATTCCTGCTTTCTGCGCTCCGCTTCCTTCGGTTACCGAATAAACCGTCAACCCGTTTCGCGACTCGGTGGCAGTTATGCCCACAAGCGTTCTGCCGGATACATAGCCCTCATTCATAAGGTCGTCTATGATAGGCTTCGCTTCGGAAATCGCAATCGCAAAACCTATTCCTTCAACGCCGTCGCTTGACATTTTAACCGAATTTATACCGATAATTTCACCGTATCTGTTAACAAGCGCACCACCGGAATTTCCCGGATTGATTGCGGCATCGGTTTGGATAAGGTTATAGCTTCTGTTATCGATAGTCATTTTTCTGTTTACCGCGCTGATAACGCCGCTGGTAACCGTTCCCGCAAGCTCCTGACCCAATGGGTTTCCGATTGCAACCGCAAGGTCACCCACCTCTACGGCGCTCGAATCACCCAGCTCTGCCGCGGTAAGCTTTGATGCATCTATCTTTAACACCGCAAGGTCGGATTTTTCATCCGCACCGATTAGGGTAGCCTTGTATTCTTCGCCGGTATTGAGAATTACAACAAGCTCGGTCGCATCTGCAATAACGTGCTGGTTGGTAACAATGTAACCGTCCTCACTGATTATAATACCCGAGCCGGAGCCCTGCTCAACAGTTTCGCCGTCGGACGGGTTTTGATAATAGAAATATCTTCCGCTAAACGGGTCATAATATTTCTGCGGCTGAACCTTTGCTTTATTGATGATTCCGACACAAGAAGGACCTACCTTTTTGGCAATTTCATTTACCGTAAGGGCATTCTTTCCGTTGTATGCAACCAGAGTGGAAGCTCCGGAAGAAACGGTTCCCGTGCTTCCCGCAGCAGCGGTCACGGCAGGGCTGTTATCCTTTAGCCACATATATCCTCCCACACCTACCGCACTTGCGGAAATGATACTTGCAAGCACTGCCGACAAAAGACACGGTGCTATTTTTTTTAGTTTGCTTTCTTTTTTTACTTTCGGTACATATTTAATTATTTCTGTTGAATCTGTATAAGGATATTTTTTCATTGTCTCCTTACCTCCTTGAAATATTTTGCGTTTTTTCCTACTTTTTTATACTGTTAATGATATAATATCACACTATTTTTAAGACGTTATGAATACAAAATTAATTTAATTTGATTTTTTTATGAATAAAATATGAACAAAACCGATTTTATTATTGACAATTCCCACAAAGGATAATAAAATATGTAAAAAACTTCGTGACAACTAAGGAAAAGTGAGATTATGAAAGACAAAATAAAAGAACTCAGAATTGCAAATAATCTTTCGCAGACAGAATTTGCGGAGAAAATAGGTGTATCGCGTTCAAGCGTATCCGCCTGGGAGCGTGGCGAACGCTCACCGGACAGCAAAGCAATTTACCGCTTGTGCAAAACATTCAATCTTGATAAATTCTATTTTTCCGATACAAGCGGCAACGAAATAGAATTCAGCAGAAGTTTTGATATATCAAGGCTTAATTATAAAGGAATGGAAAAATTGTATACCTTTTATTCCGAATTACTGGAAAATGATGAATATACAAAAAAATCTTGACAAAATGAAATAAATAGTATATAATGTTAAAGCTTGAAAAAGCAAAATCCTTGCCCAAGGGATAGTTCTTGGGACATAAGTCCATAAGGAGGTGCGAGAAATGGCTGAAAAACTAATCTACAGCTATGAAACAATTTTTATCATCGATGCAGGTCTGGAAGAAGATGCAGTTAATGCTCTTAAAGAAAAATTCACTAATCTCATCGCGGCTAACGGAACGGTAGAAACCGTTGACGAGTGGGGTAAGAGAAGATTTGCTTACGAAATTGATGATAAGACCGAAGGTTACTATGTGCTGGTTGATTTCACATCTGACGGAGAATTCCCGAAGGAACTTGACAGACAGTACAGAATTACCGATGGCATCTTGAGAACAATCATCATTCGTAAAGACAAATAAATTACCGAGAAGAGGTATTAAATTATGAACAAGGTAATTTTAATGGGAAGATTGACTCGTGATCCCGAAATGCGTCAGACACCTAACGGTGTTGCGGTATGCAGTTTTTCGATTGCCGTAAACAGACGTTTCGCAAAAGAGGGTCAGCAAAATGCGGACTTCATTAATTGTACCGCATGGCGCCAGCAAGCGGAATTTATCTGTAAGTATTTCAGAAAAGGCTCCATGATTGCCGTTGTCGGTAATCTGCAGTCACGTTCTTGGGAAGAATCTGACGGCAAAAAGAGATATGCAACCGACGTTGTGGTTGACGAGGTGTACTTCACAGGCTCTAAAAACGAAACCGGTACACAGGGTTCTGACGGCGGATTTGTGCCTCAGATGAGAAATGACAGTGCTTTTGGCGGTGCTGACATTGACAGTATGGGTTTCCAGGCAATAGACGGCTCGGAGGATGATTTGCCGTTCTAAAATCCGATAAAAATTAATAGGAGGAAATATCATGGCTGAAAAGACAGAGAGACCTTTCAAGGCAAGACGCGCAAAGAAAAAAGTTTGCGTTTTCTGCGTAGATAAGGTAGAAAATATCGATTACAAAGATACTGCTAAACTCAGAAGATATATTACCGAACGCGGTAAAATCGTTCCGAGAAGAATAAGCGGTAACTGCGCTAAGCATCAGAGACAGCTTACAACAGCTATAAAAAGAGCAAGACAGATTGCACTTTTGCCTTTCGTTGCTGAATAAAATTAACACTGAAATCCGCACTAT
>CAYMBZ010000056.1:0-8740 GCA_964388835.1 uncultured Lachnospiraceae bacterium | reverse complement strand
GGCATTGCGCTCGGGCTTGTTTTTTTGAGGTATTTACTTTTCATGCCCTCACCACTGCTCTTAAATTAGCGGGTAAATGTGAGTTGTACGCAAGACTCACTTGGCTAAAAGGAGCTGTCGCGTGGCAACTGATTAGGCTGGTTGTAGGTTTATAACAGATGTGTTACATTCCGCCCTTGTGTCATTTAAGCGCGGATTTTTTCATATGATATACGGGTGATTATATGAAACAAAAATCAATTTTTATAAAACTCGCTTTTTTTGTAATCCTTGCTGTTTCTTTTGCGTTAGCGCTACTTGCAAAAAATATTTTTCCTCATGCATACGGACAGGATGATGAAGCGGAGCTTTTGGTTCTTATGTACCACAGTGTGCTTAAAAATCCCGCTCGAACCGGTAAATACACCCTCACACCGAACCGGCTTGAAGAGGACATAATTTACTTACTTGAAAACGGCTACACCTCCGTTTCCGCCAAAGAGCTTATCCGCTATACCGTATCGGGCGGACGTCTTCCGGATAAGCCTGTGCTCATTACCTTTGACGACGGAATGTATAACAATTACGAATATGTTCTCCCTATTTTGGAAAAGCACAAAATTCACGCAGTTTTCTCCATAGTCGGCAGTTATACAGACGAATACACCGAAAATAACATAACAAATCCCGGTTACAGCTACCTGCGCTGGTGCGATGTTAAAGAGCTTTCAAATTCTGAATATGTCGAATTCGGAAATCATTCATACTCATTCCATACAATCAGCAGGGCACGGTTCGGCACGCAAAAAAATAAAGGTGAAAGTACTCTTGATTACATAAATGCCTTTCATAAAGACACACAAAAAATGCAGTCGGCATTTCTTACCAACTGCAATTTTCATCCTGTAATCTACACATATCCTTTCGGAAGCTACAGCCGTGAAAGCACTCGCGTTTTAAAAAAGTTAGGCTTTCCCATAACCCTTTCATGTACCGAGGGAATAAATCTGATAACCCGAAATCCCGATTGCCTCTATCTTTTAAAACGCTACAACCGCGACGGCAGGCTTACCACACGTGAATTTTTTTCAAAGCTTTAGATTTCGCGATACTTTTCCTGTCCGATTTCGTAGATACAGCTGCCCTCCGAATCGATAAGGACCGTACACGGAAAATTTTCTACATACATTTCACGGATTGCCTCGGTTCCCAAATCATCATATGCAATTACCTTTACGTTTTTGATACATTCCGCAATCAGAGCCCCGGCACCGCCCACAGCTCCCAAGTAAAGACAATTGTTTCTGCGTATCGCGTCAATTACCTCTCCGCTTCTTGCGCCCTTTCCAATCATGATTTTCAGTCCCTTATCCAGCAGAAGTGGGGTATACGCATCCATTCTTCCCGCCGTTGTAGGGCCGCAAGAGCCAATCACTTCTCCCGGCTTTGCCGGGCACGGGCCGGCATAATATATTGCTTTCCCCTTTATATCAAAAGGGAACTCCATTCCCTCTTGATAATTTTTCACCATACGCTCATGTGCCGCATCCCGTGCGGTGTAAATAATTCCGGAAAGCAAAATATTATCCCCCGCCTTTAGGGTCTTTATTTTTTCATCATTCAGCTCACTTACTTGTACATTTAAAGCTTTCATCACTTAAAAATTTCCTTCATTGTATCTATAAAGCCTTTACGCTTCTTGTAATTTTTCTCCTCTAAGCTTCCGTCAAACTTACGGAGCAAATCCTTTTGACTTTGTGTTAAATTTTTAGGGGTTTCCACCTCTACCGTCACATATTGGTCGCCTCTGCCTTTTGAGCGTATATATGGTATGCCCTTTCCTCTTAATCGGAAAATGCTTCCCGTCTGAGTTTCCGGCGGAATGTCATATTCCACAACACCGCTTATGGTCGGAACCTTTATACATGCACCCAATGCCGCTTGAACAAAGGTTATCGGAATCGTAATATATACGTCAAATTCCTTTCTGGTAAACATATTATGCTTTTTAATACGAATTGTGAGCAATAGGTCTCCCGAAGCACCGCCTCTTGTTCCCGGCTCTCCGGCTCCGCTTATCTGCATTGTCTGACCGTCGTTGATTCCCTGGGGAATATCCACCTCGATTGTCTTTTTCGCACGTACCTTTCCGTTGCCGCGGCACTCATTGCAAGGCTCTTTTATTATTTTCCCCTCACCATGACACTCCGGGCACACCGAAACATTGCGCATATAACCGAGAGGTGTTCTCGTTTGAGTTGTAACTTGACCGCTTCCGCCACAACGACCGCATGTAACCGGACTTGTTCCAGGCTTTGCACCGCTTCCGTGACAGCTCTTACATTCCTCGGTTTTGTCGATTGTAATTTTCTTTTTGCAACCAAAAGCCGCCTCCTCAAAAGTAAGTTCAATAACTTTACGTATATCCGCACCGCGCCTCGGTCCGTTTCTTCTCGTTCCGCCTCCGAATCCTCCGAATCCTCCGAAAATATCGGAAAAGATATCGCCGAAATCGCCGAACCCGCCGCCGTAGCTTCCACCGCCTCCGGCTCCGTAGTTAGGATCTACACCGGCATGACCGAATTGATCATATCTTGCCTTTTTATCGTCATCAGAAAGAACCTCATATGCCTCATTTACTTCTTTGAACTTTGCTTCACATTCCTTATCTCCCGGGTGAAGATCCGGATGGTACTTCTTTGCCTCCTTACGGTACGCCTTTTTTATCTCATCGGCTGATGCACCCTTTTGCACACCCAGTACCTCATAGTAATCTCTTTTATCAGCCACAATTTTCACCTCATAAATTTATCGGCAAAAGGGCGAACGTTTCCGCCGCCCTATCTTGCCCGACAATTATTTATTGTCATTATCAACTTCTCTGTAGTCAGCCTCATACACATTATCGCCGCCTTGATCGTCCTGTGTATTCTGCTGTGCATCATTCGGATTAAAACCCGCGCCCTGAGCACCTTGCGGATTTGCCTGCTGATACATCTTCTCAGAAACCTTGTAGAACTTCTGCTGGAGCTCTTCAGATGCTTTCTTGATAGTTTCGCTGTCGCTTCCGCCCAGTGCATCCTTAACCGTCTTTATTGCGGCTTCTATATCAGCCTTATCCGCGGCATCAACCTTGTCTCCCAGCTCACCCAGCGTCTTTTCGCACTGATATACCATGCTTTCAGCATTATTTCTTGTTTCAACCTCTTCTTTTCTCTTCTTATCTTCTTCGGCATATTTTTCAGCTTCCTTAACAGCCTTATCGATATCCTCTTCGGACAGATTTGAAGATGCTGTAATTGTAATCTTCTGCTCGTTTCCTGTGCCCATATCCTTTGCGGAAACTTTAACGATACCGTTTGCATCGATATCGAAAGTAACCTCAATCTGCGGTACACCTCTCGGAGCCGGAGCAATGCCCGTAAGGCTGAAACGTCCTAAAGTCTTGTTATACTGAGCCATATCTCTTTCGCCCTGCAGTACATGTACTTCAACAGAGGTCTGACCGTCTGCCGCGGTTGAGAATATTTGCGATTTCTTTGTAGGAATTGTTGTGTTTCTGTCAATCAATCTGGTGAACACACCGCCCATGGTTTCGATACCGAGTGAAAGCGGTGTAACATCCAGCAAAAGCAAATCCTTTACATCTCCCGCAAGCACGCCTGCCTGAACCGCCGCACCGAGTGCTACACATTCATCCGGGTTTATGCCCTTTGTGGGTTCCTGACCCATTTCATTCTTAACAGCTTCTTGAACAGCCGGAATTCTTGAAGAACCACCGACCAAAAGAACCTTGTCAACCTCGCCCTTTGAAAGACCCGCATCGCTCATGGCGTTTCTTATGCAAACCAATGTTTTTTGAACCAAATCTGCTGTCAGCTCATCAAATTTAGCTTTTGTAAGTGTTATGTCAAGATGCTTAGGTCCTGTTGCATCGGCTGTGATAAACGGCAGATTTACATTTGATGTTGTCATTCCTGAAAGCTCAATTTTGGATTTTTCCGCAGCTTCCTTAAGTCTCTGCATTGCCATTTTATCGCTTGTTAAATCAACGCCTGTTTCCTTTTTGAATTCCCCTACAAGGTAATCGATAATTCTCTGGTCAAAGTCATCTCCTCCGAGACGTGTATCACCGTTGGTTGAAAGAACCTCAAATACACCGTCACCGATTTCAAGGATAGATACATCAAATGTACCTCCGCCCAAGTCATATACCATAACCTTTTGATCGGAATCGTTCATTCCGTAAGCAAGCGCCGCCGCTGTAGGCTCGTTTATAATTCTCAAAACCTCAAGTCCCGCAATTTTACCCGCATCCTTTGTTGCCTGACGCTGTGAATCGGAAAAATATGCCGGAACGGTGATAACAGCCTGTGTCACCTGCTCACCCAAATAGCTCTCCGCATCCTGCTTAAGTTTAGTCAAAATCATTGCTGAAATTTCCTGGGGTGTGTATGCCTTATCATCAACCTTTACCGTATACGCGGTACCCATCTCTCTCTTTATGGACATAATTGTTCTGTCGGCATTTGTAACCGCCTGTCTCTTTGCAACCTGACCGACTATTCTTTCGCCGTCCTTTTGGAATGCCACAACCGACGGCGTTGTTCTCGCACCCTCTGAATTTGCAATAACGGTCGGGTTTCCGCCCTCAATAACCGCCACGCACGAATTTGTAGTTCCCAAGTCAATACCTATAATTTTTCCCATTTTATATTCCTCCGTTTCTGATTAAAACACTTAATTTGCAACTTTGACCATAGAGTATCTTACCACTCTTTCGTCATTGTAAATATATCCCTTCATGAACTCCTCAACTACGGTATTTTCAGCAACATTTTCGTCATCTATATGCATTACCGCATTGTGGAGATTTGGGTCAAACTCCTCGCCGACAGCCTTTATGTCGGTCACTTTAAGCTTTGCAAGCGAATCCGCCATCTGCTTTCTTACCATTTCAACGCCATCCTTTAACGCCATGGCATCCTCCGAGCTCACCTCAGCGGCAAGTGCTCTTTCCAAATTGTCCATAACCGGCAAAAGCTCCGCAACGGTATCAATTACAGCATCCGAATATCTTGCATCTTTTTCCTTTTGTGTACGCTTTTTATAGTTATCAAATTCGGCGTAAAGACGCAGATATTTGTCTTCACTCGCCTTAAGCTCTTCTTCCTTTTTGGTAATCTTTTCCGAGAGCTCCTCTTTTACGTCTTTCTTTTTAGGCGCTTCTTTTTTTTCTTCGGAGACCTCCTCCGCATTAACTTTCTTTTCTTCCTCTGCCAATTCTACCCCTCACCTTCTGTATTATATAATTGATTTAGGATCTTATCCACATGATTTGATATGCAATCAAGACTTGCGATTACCTTTGCATAATCCATTCTCTTAGGCCCGATGACACCTATCCTACCGACCACCTTGTCGCCCATGGAATAATTTACCGTAACCAAACTTGAATTCGAAAGCTCCGCAAACTCATTTTCCGCGCCGATTTTAATATCGACGCCATCCTTTGCATCTCCTATCAGCTTAACCAGATTATCCTTATTTTCAAGGAAAGTGAGCATTTCCCTCGCCTTTCCCACATCTGAAAATTCCGGATAAGACAGTATGGATTTTGCATTGTTTACATATACTTCCGTCTGATCAAGAGAATCAATCGCCTCATAGACAAAGTTGAGTATATTTATCAGCACTCTCGGCTCCACGTCAACTTTTTCCTGCAATTCATCGCCGATTTGCTTTATTTTTTCAAAAGTCAGCTCATCTGCCGTAAGCCCGGATACTCGGCTGTTTAAAACTTCGGTAATCCGTATTGCAAGCATATCATCTATATTGATTGCAACCGATTGATTTTTAATTATTCCCGTATTGGTTATAATCACAACCATGGCGTTACCGAAACCCATATTAACTATCTCAAGCTTTTTTATCCTTGCACTGTTCAGTTTCGGAGAAGTCACCACAGTAGTATATTCCGTAAGCGATGATGCGATAAGACTTGCTTTTCTGATTATCAGTTCCAGCTGATTGACCTTTTCCGCCATAATGGCTTGAAGTTTTTCAACCGCTTCCACGCTCATCTGATATCGCCGCATAAGTGAGTTTACATAAAATCTGTACCCCACGTCGGACGGTATTCTGCCTGCAGAGGTATGCGGCTGAATAAGGTATCCCATTTCTTCCAAATCCGCCATTTCGTTACGTATGGTCGCACTGGAAAGTCCAAGCTCATTCTTTTTTGAAATTGAGCGCGAACCCACCGGCTCGGCGGTATTGATATACTCATCAATTATCGCTTGAAGAATTTTTTGTTTTCTGTCGTTAAGCTCCAAGACATCCGCCTCCCCTTTTCTTTTTTCTGTTAGCACTCAAATCTATTGAGTGCTAACAATATAAATAATACCTCTCTTTAGACGTTTTGTCAAGGTTTTTTTGCAATATTTTTTAAATTTTAAAAGTTTTTTAACAATTACAGTAAAAACTCGCACATAATTTGATTTGAAACGCTTACCGCTCTATGACTTAACCGAATACATTCGTTTTCCTCTTCTATCATCCCCATTTTTTTGAACTTTGATAATTGTTTTCCGTAAACATCATATATATTTTTGCCGAATTTTTCAAAAAACTCTTCTTTCGAAATTCCGCATGTCATTCTTAGTCCCAAAAACATGAATTCCGATATTTTATCATTTTCGCAAAGCACTTCTGTTTCCCGCGGTTTATATTTCCCGCTCACATAGTCCTTGAATATGCCGGTATTTGAATATCTCACCCCGTCCGCATAGGAATGTGCCGAAATTCCCACGCCGATGTAATCCTCGCACCGCCAATACTTAATATTATGCCGTGATTTGTACCCCGGTTTTGCAAAATTAGAAATTTCATATTGAATATATCCTGCCTTTTCAAGCTCTTTTACCGCAAGCTCATACATTTCGCGTTCTTCATCCTCATCGACAAGTATCAGTGCACCTTTTTCATACTCTGCATAAAGAGGCGTTCCCTCCTCCAAAATCAGACTGTAACATGAAATATGCTCCGTATTCTGCTTAAGTGCGATGTCCAGATTTCTTTTAAAGCTTTCCATATTTTGACCGGGAATTGCCGACATTAAATCAATACTGATATTTTCAAATCCACATTTTCTCGCCGCGGCAACGGTTTCCTCCGCCTCACGCGCACTGTGCAGACGTCCCAAAGCCGCAAGTTCGGAATCATTAAAGCTCTGCACACCTATTGACAGACGGTTGACACCCATTTTGCGCATTAACGCAAGCTTCTCAAAATCCGCGCTGTTCGGATTAGCCTCCGCCGTAAATTCACAATCCTCGGATAATGTAAATGTAGTTTGAATTTTTTCTATAAGTTCTTTAAGCTCATTTCTATCAAGAGCCGTCGGAGTTCCGCCGCCCAAAAATACGGTGTCGCATTTTTCTCCGCGATATTCCTCCATTTCCTCAAAAAGCGCGGACAAATATTTTTCTTTATCTTCCTTTGAGAGCGCAAATGAATTAAAATCGCAGTATTTGCATTTTCTGAGGCAAAACGGTATGTGCACATAAAGACCCGGCATAGTGTCCTCCTTTTCAACAAATAAAAAGAGACTTTCTGTACCGCAAGATACAAAAAGCCCTTTTAGTTACATTGCGTAATTATTCATCATGACAGCCGCATGAACAATCATCGTCACAATCACATTCAAACTCAAGCTCGATTTCCTGATTACAGTTAGGGCACACAATACCTTTTTCCTCATCAAGTGCGTCGAAATCAATCATGACATCTTCATGACAGTTCGGACATTCTATTTCAAAAAAGTCCATATCGTCATCGAATTCATCATCGAATTCGTCGAAATCGTCATAATCATCCTCGTCGTCCTCGTCATCTTCATAAGCTATTTCCTCAAGGTCAGCCAAATCGCTGTCAATCTCGTCAACCTTTTCCTCAAGCTCATCATGTGCATCTATAACATCGTCAAGTGCTTCTGACATGTCCTTTAAGACATCAATAATTTTTACAAGCAGCTTACCCTCGGGCTTTTCCGCATCTATATTAAGACCGTCGCACAAACCCTTAAGATACGAAACCTTTGATACCATATTTTCCATAACTGTATTCCTTTCTTCAAAAAACAGCAATTTTTAACGCTGATTAAACACGCTCCATGTATTCGCCTGTTCTTGTATCGACTCTGATTATGTCTGTATCGTTTACAAAAAGCGGAACCTGAATAACAGCACCTGTTTCCAAAGTTGCCGGCTTTGTTGCACCCGTTGCAGTATTTCCCGCAAATCCCGGTTCTGTCTCGGTAATTGCAAGCTCAACAAATGTAGGCGGCTCAATACCGAAAACATTGCCCTTATAAGACAAAATCATGCAAATCATTTCTTCTTTCACAAATTTAAGGGAATCGCCTATCTGATCTTTTCCTATCGGAATCAAATCAAAAGTTTCCTGATCCATGAAATAGTACAAATCACCGTCATTGTAAGAATACTGCATATTCTTCTTTTCAATGTGTGCTTCCTCAAACTTTTCTTCAGGTCTGAAAGTTCTTTCAACAACGCCGCCCGTAATAACGTTTTTAAGCTTTGTTCTTACAAACGCCGCACCCTTTCCCGGTTTTACATGCTGAAACTCAACTACCTGAAAAACATTACCTTCAAACTCGAAGGTTCTGCCATTTCTAAAATCTCCGGCTGTAATCATAAATTTTATCCTCCATAGTTATATTATCTCTTATAAGATATAT
>CAYMBZ010000055.1:0-8801 GCA_964388835.1 uncultured Lachnospiraceae bacterium | reverse complement strand
CGCTTAAACACTGACAAAATCGGGTGGCATCTAAATAGTGCGTCTATTATACCATGATATTTTTCATTTTTCAATATTTTTGAGCAAATATTTGCAGAACGTTTGATCAGACGTTCTGTTTTTCTATGCAAAAAGAGAAAAGTTTCATATCCGGCAATATTTGAGCCGGGTGGAAACGGTTACAGTGTGTATTTTCCCGACCTTCCGGGATGTATCAGCTACGGTGAATCCTATGAGGATACACAAAAAGAGGCTTCAAATGCTTTATGACTTCATTTGTATGGTATGGAAAAAGACGGGGATGCAATTCCCGAACCGTCAAAAAATCCTAAAATAGATACAGAAACCGTACCGGGGTATTTTGTATCGCTTGTAACGGTGTTTCCCGACTTCGTAAGAAATGAAATTGATAACAGACGTATTAAAACAAACGTCACTCTTCCGACTTAGTTGAAAGATGCCACAGAATAAGAATGCGTTAATTATTCAAGATTGTTGGAGTCCGCACTTATGGACTATCTGCATATTTCACATGCAGGACGCAGTAGTGTAAATGCCGAATAATTTGTTGTAATTATCGGTAACGATTTGCTTTCTGCTCCACATCCCATGAAAAATCAACAAATTCAAAAAATCGAACCGACCTCCAAAAGTTATACCGAAAATCTAACGCTTTGGAGGTCTTTTCAAGACTTTACACAAAATTTAGGATTGTCTCACGAAACGGCATAGAATAAGCTATGCCGTTTCATCGAAAACATTATTACTGTTTTATTAAGGACACCCTTTCGGCAGTATTTTTTGGTTTTTCATTAGGACAGCTAACCTCTTGCTGTTCATTGTCGTTGCAATATTTATGTTTATCGGCTTTTTGCCACCCCCACTTACTTTGCGCATTTTACGCAATAGGTGCCGCTGTTGTAATCGGTCTCGATAATTTCGCCGTTTGAGAAAGCCGTTTGATAAACATTTTCGGCAACTTCCTCATGCTTTTCTATAAACTCCCTTTGCAAATGTGCAATCTTCTTGTACTCATCATATGCCTCTTTAATTTTCGACACACTGTATTCCAGTTGCTCATCGGTATCGCAGAGCATATCTTCTCTTCCCAACCAATCGTCCTGCTCGGTTCCCACAAGATGCTTGGAATAGAAGTAAAATGACGGTCTGCCGCCGTATTCCGCAAGCTTTAAGCGGTTTTTTACATCCTTTATCGTGTAATTTACCGTATCGGTTGTGATATTATACAATATACATCCGTGATATACCGTTTCCCATAGCGGAATTTCTTTATCTACCATGGGATTTTCTTCATCCGGCCATGCCACATACAAGCCATAATCAAGGTATTTTGCCGTAAAATCATACGTACCCTCAGAGGCAAATCCGCCGAACAGTTTTGTAGAAAGCTCCATTATTTTATTGTAATATTCCAGAGTTTGCTTCTTATCCGACGGATGATTTTTGTCAAAGCATGCGCGCAGTGGCACTACCGACATAACATCAATGTAGTGTAGACCGCGAAATCCCATATCCGCAACTTTAGGCAAATCCCTTTTCGCAAACTCCCATGCAAACTTCGGACAAAGGTTATACATTCTTCCGCCGCTCCACCTATCGCTGTTTATACTTAGCGACTTATCCGGATTCTTAATAACCATATCATAAGAAAATTCCTCTGCTATCGAATAGCAATCGGTGCTGTTGGTATGGCAAACTATACTGTAGCCGTTTTCCTTTGCATATGCCAGCAAATCACGCAGAGCTTTCTCCCCGCCGAGCCTTTCTTCTACCGGGAATATTTGCGGATACCGTCCGTCATGCCCGCTTTTGTTCCAGCCTACAAGACAAATCTGAGCCTTGTCCACCCCTTGCTTCTTCAGCTCATCTATTATTTCCCGCACCCGCGCAAAAGTGCAGGTGACTTTCATTTCCGGCTCATTTTCCGGTGTTTGGTGCAAAATTGTGCACGGTGCCGGTTTCCACCCCATTCGTATTCGTATTTCCGGTGCGCTCACAGCATAATCCAGCTCCGGTCTTTCTGCGGCTTTTTTTGAAATCGGGATGCAGTTACCCGTATCCAGCTGATATTTTCTGTATTCCACCGCAATTTCACTGTATTCGGCATCTTTTCCAAGCTCCACCGTTTTCAATACAATATCTTCATAAGGTACTTTTAAAGAAAGCATAAATCTCGGATAAATATAATAACGCTTATCCTTCACCCCGAAAACAAGATAAAATTCATATTTCATGCCCTCGACTATAACAAGCGTACAGCCGTTTTCCTTTTTTACGCCGAATATGGGCATTAAATTCTGCTTGTACACCCGCTCACCGTTTTCTTTTTGGTTAAAAAGACACAATCTGCTTCCCTTGTTATCACTGTCTGCTATAACATAGTACCCTTTTTCGCCCTCATTCGCAAAAAAATCTTCATTTATGATATCAATATATTCGACGTTTTCCGAAACATCTTCTTTTTTTACGGTATAGGTTCCGTTTTTTTCGGTTACGGCATATTCTCTGCCGTTATTATCTATCGCTCTCATACTTCAAAATCCTTTATATCAAAGCTCCATTCCTCTCTTTTTCTGAATGGTGTCTTGAATTTTCTCTTTAATGCGCCTTTTTCTTCAAGGTGCACATAACACGCCATATCGCACGCACGTCCGCAGATTGAGCATTGATATGCATGCTGTGCCGGAGGATAAAAATATATCTTGTCCAAAATTTTACGCGCCGTCTCCGGAGTAACCTTTGCATTTCCGGCTATAATTTCAAGCTTATTATCAAAATCCTCAAACGCTTCCGGCGGCATGAACGGATTTTTTGTACCGTTGGCACCGTTATAGTATACGGCACATTGCCAGCTGTCCACATTTCCGTTTTCATCTATAGCGCCTCCGGGACATGCCTTCACGCACTTTTCGCACTTATCGCACAAATGCGGAACTACCTCATCATCCGCATCAATCTCCGCATCAGTGAGTATAAAGCAATACCTTACCATCGGCCCAAAATCATCTGTAAGCAAAATATTGTGGAGTCCTCTTTCTCCCAATCCGCACTTTATTGCGGTATCCAAAAAGTCAATCTGCGTTTCCGCCGTTCTGCTCCGATAAACCGCGTCATATGCCACCTCGGGGTTTGTGCTGTTTTCCTCGCTCATTATTTGCTGATGACGTCTTTGCGGAAGTGCGATAAATCCGTTTTCCTCTATCATCACCGCTACCTTGAGCTGTGCCATGGGCATAATTGTCTCTTCCATATTTTCCACAGCCATTGTTGTGTACTGATAATATGTGCTTCCCTCTTCAATCCCGCGGTAGATTCCCCTCAGAACACGGAAAGCAAGACCAATTACCGTTTTTGTTTCCGGCATAATCTTAAAAATGGGATTGTCGGGCGAAAATCTGTCCGCCGGCGCAAATTTTACGATGTCCGCACCGTTTTCCTTTGCCAGTTCTATTATTTTATTTTTCATTTCAAAACTCCCCCCTTAAGATGCTTATAGCATGCCGTATCGCATTTTTTTCCGCACAGGCACGGAGCATAGCCCCACTGCGTATTAGGAAGAAAATCCATTTCCTTAAATATTTCTCTTGCACTTTCCGCATTAAAGCGCTTTTTGCCGTTTAAAATCTTTTCTCTTTCAGGATTGTCTTTCAAAAATTTTTCCGTCATGAACGGGTTGGACTTATGCGCACCCTTGTAATACACCGCACACTGCCATGTGTCCGTTCCGTTTTCATCAATGGCATTTCCCGGACATGCCTTGATACACTCACCGCATCCGTCGCATATATGCTCACTGACAGCCTCGTCACATTCAAGCGGCGCATCGGTTATTATAAAGCAATATCGCATAAACGGGCCGTGCTCCTTATTGATTATTTTTCCGCTCAATCCGATGTCACCTATTCCGCACGCCTTTGCCGCCTTGCCGAAATCTATTATGACATCCGGCACAGGCTTGCCATCTTCCACAGCTTCCGCGTGGATAAGCTCATACGTATCCACAACCTCGGGATTTGTTGTCTTATCGCCTTTTATTCTCAAATTCGGGATAGCTTTTTGCAAGCAAGCGTCATATCCTTCATTTTCTATAATTCCACCCATCTTTAAAAGAAAAATCTCCGCAATTTCTTCATCTATGCACTTTACACCAAGGCTTGTATAGGTATAATATTGGTTTCCCCTATCCATAGCCATGTATATTCCTTTCGGAACGGCAAACCCGAAGCCTATTATACATTTGGCATTGGGAAGTATCATCTTAGGGTCACGGCGGCTGTTTTCCTCATCATACACTTTCCCTATCCCGCAGACGGTAGCGCCCAGCTCTTTTGCTTTTTTCTTTATCATTTCACTTGTAAGCATTGTTCCTGTCCTTTCTTTTTTATATAACGGCTGATAAATATTGATGCAACAATCGATACTTGTGTGATACATTCATTTATAACGTTTGCCGCATAGCCTATTATCTGCCCCGCATAACTCATTTTAAGTTCCTTTTTTCCGTATTATCCTTTGATGTATCGCTGTTTTCCACAACCATCACGGTCGCATCCCGGCTTACGGTTATATGGTGCCACACACCCTTTGGTATGTTATAGACAACGTTTTTCTCCATGCCGCATACCTCATCTCCGGAATAGAGCACTGCCTCACCCTCAAGCAAAACGAAAGCTTCATCCGTATTTAAATGCCTTTCACTCTGTGCGTATTCACTGAATCTGTCGCTGTATCTGAGAAAACCGATTTTCCACCCCTCAAAGCTGTGCAATACCCTAAAATCCTCTCCCGTGTACTCATATTTTTCTATCATCGGTCAAGTCTCCAAGCTTTTTTGGTTCTTAACGGTTCTTTAAATCTCCCCTCCATACATCCGCCTTTTTTCTCAAGCATGGATACGCATGCACGTATACAGCCGCCGCACTTTGCCATGTTATATCCGACCCAGCTGGGGAAATATTTCTGTAACTCGGTATAGATTTTCATTATTTCCTTTTCGTCGGCAATATCGGTTACACCCTCCATAAGATCAAGGGCACCGTTTTCGTTTTTGTCCCAAACTTCTTTCGGCACAAAGGGATTATAATATCTTCCGGCATGAGTATAGAAAGCATAGCAACGCCACATATCTATATCGCCCCATTCAAGAATTTTACCATCCAAATCCACTCTGACCGTTTTTCCGGAATTTATCGGCGGAATACATCCTCCCGGACATTCTCGCACACAGGCACCGCATTTTCTGCAGAGCGGCTCACCGCTGTACATTTCATCATACTTATCGAACTCGGCATCGGTGAAAATGAACGCCACTCTCTGAAGCGGTCCGAAATCCTTTGTCAAAAGCATTTTGCTCCAGCCGATTTCTCCCAATCCGCAAGCCACAGCGGCTATTCTGAACTGGAACTGCAAATCCGGCGCAACATTGTCCTCTCTCGTAGGACGCGTAAACTGCACACTTCTGTGGTGTGCGGTAGAGGTCTTTGCATTCTCGTTAATTTCAATCTGTTCCTCCGGCGAAAGGGTATTTCCCGGCGAGCCGTCCATATCGGAAACAACGCCCCTCGCGCCGGTATTTCTGTAAACAAATGCCTCATATCCCTCATCCTCTATCACTTTTCCCACATGATAAAGAACCGCCGGTGCAAAGATTTCGTTAATTCCGCCGTATGCCATTGACGGGTACTGATAAAACTGCGTACCCTCCTCAATACCGCGTTGTACTCCGCGTGGTATGCGGAACACAAATCCTATACAGCTTTTCGCTTCGGGGAACAAAAACTGCGGATTCATTTCATCCGGCGCGGTGCTAAACCTCGACATAGGTGCAATACCGCACATGTCAGCCCCTGCGGCAATTGCCGCTTCCTTAATCAGTTCACTCTTAATCATAATCAACTCTCCCATGTATCTATTTTTACAAGCCTGAGCGGCTCTCCGTTTTCCACCACATACGGATAAATACTGTGCTCCGGCTCAAGTAAGGTTAATATATTCCCGCTGTAATGTCCCTCAAGGTAGCTTTTCAGTACCGATTTCGGATTTCTGTGAATTCTCGTAGCCAATTTTACCGCATCAAAATACGGCTCATATTTTGCAATATCCTCCGGGCGAATAAAATTCGTATTATGGATAAGCGCGCCGTAATGCCTTTCATCTTTTAAATATTCCTTGCATATTCCGGTAAAGCTGTAGGCATTGTCCCTGGCGGATATTTCCTCCTCATGTGCAACAAGGTTATCATGAAAATTATGTGCCGAGCAATTGTCCAGACATCCGCTGTTTGCAAGCATGTACAGCTTTTTCCCATTTGCTTTGCACCACCCAGAGAGCTCCTTTATTTTTTCAAAATCCCTGTTATATTCGCGTTTCATATAATATGCATCAAAATATTCCGATATATATTCCATCCCCTCGATTGACCCGACCTCCATATTTACCGAGGCGCGCACCTCAATCTCCTCAAAGTTATTTTTAATAAACTTAGCAATAAGCGGTGAGGTTGTTGTTGCCGAACCAAGGCCGTATTTACCGGCTATGTAGTCCACAGTTTCGCCTATTTTGTTAAAAAAGCTCCTTGCCTGGCTGTCTCCCCCATAACAATTTGCGTTAAATAGTACATTTAATGGTATACCCGCTTCGGATAATTCCTCCAACATTGCTCTTTGTATATCCTGTCTTTCCCATGGCGCACAGTTATCGCTCAAAAGCTGATTTGTCCGCCCGTTCGCAAAATTTCCCCATGAAAAGTAAACATCATATATACTTTCCTTGTTCTTCTTTATCTCATCAAGCAAAACATAATCGTTCACCTTCATGCCGACCATAAATTTCATCAAATCCCACCGAATCTTTTTATTTATATATTGACTATAGCATAACAAGATGATAAAATACATATATAAAATCAACAATTACTTTAATAAAACAAACATTTTGGAGTGATAGTTATGAAACTTATTGAAGTTAATCCGTTTTTGCGCTTCGCCGCGGTAATCCGACATATTCCACCGGGCAATACAGTATGTGTCAGCGATTGTCGCCTGTTTTTCGTTCTCAGCGGAAGCTGCGACATTTTTATCGGCAAAGTGTGCTATACTCTTAACAAAAACAGCATTTTATACTGCGCCGGCGGAAGCGTTTACACCATTGTATCCGAAGAAAACGTTCACATTATATCGCTTAATTTCGACCTTTCGCAGGAACATTCACGCAGAACCGCGCCAATTCCGCCGCACCCCATCACCGATATGAAATATGAAATTTACAAAGACAAGGTAAGCGATGCGGACATACTGAACGTGCATATGTTCCGCGAAAACGGCAGTTCCCTAAAGCCGCTGTTTGAAAAAGTAGTCAGCGACTTTTCTTCAAGCGACAAATACTTTTTCGAAAGCGCCTGTGCCTCCTTGAAGCAAATCATCATCGAGCTTGTTTGCTTTAACTATTCAAACAATAATGCTCAATTGACACCGGTCAGCCGCGTTATCGAATTTATCAAGGAAAATTATTCCAGGAACATATCCAATTCCGAACTTGCACAACTTGTGGGCTATCATCCCTATCACCTCAACCGCCTTTTCATCAAACAAACCGGGCTGAGCATACACAAGTACATTCTGAATCTGCGTCTCACGGAAGCTCAGTGTCTTATTCTTGATACCGATTTATCCCTTTCGGATATCAGCACAAAAGTCGGCTTCAATAACTATACATATTTTTCAAATTACTTCAAAACGCATTTCGGGTTATCTCCCGCGCGATACCGAAACAGTTTTAAGGACAAGATTTAATACGGATATCGGGAACATCAAATTTCAAAAAGTTTGATGTTCTTTTTTTCACGGCTTTTCTCTATAGGCAGGGTATATTTTGTGAAATATGATAAAATATAGTCTTGAAAGGTTGTGAATAAAATGAAAGTTATTACCAAGGAAATACTAAAAAATTTCGAAGCATATTTATATGAAGAAGAACGGAGCGACAATACAATAGCAAAGTACCTGCGTGACGTTAACGTCTTTTTCGTTTTTTTCGGAAGCAAGGAGCTGACAAAATCCGATATTTTGAGCTACAAGCAGGAATTATGTGAAAAATACATGCCCAAAAGCGTGAATTCGATTTTATCGTCCTTAAACAGCTTTTTTACCTTTGTAGGATGGTATGAATTAAAGGTAAAAACTTTAAAAATACAGCGGCGGATTTTTGCCGATAAAGAAAAAGAGCTTACAAAAGTCGAATATGAAAGATTGCTCACAGCTGCAAAAAACAAGAAGAACGAACGATTGTATTACCTAATGCAAACCATAGCCAGTACGGGGCTCAGAATCTCCGAATTAAAATATGTAACGTTCGATGCCGTAAACTCAGGTCAAGCGATAATAAACTGCAAAGGAAAAATCCGTCAAGTATTTTTGCCGAAAAAGCTGTGCAAAATGCTGAAAGGATACATAAAAGCTCAAAGGATAAAATCCGGTTCAATATTTGTTACAAGAACAGGCAAACCGATTGACCGTCATGCTATTTGGAAAATGCTCAAGAGCTTGTGCGAAAGCGCTGATGTCAAAAAAAGCAAGGTGTTCCCGCACAATTTTCGTCATCTTTTTGCGAAAACCTTTTATTCGATTCAAAAGGATATTGTACGATTAGCCGATATATTGGGACATTCATCGATTGAAACCACCCGCATCTACACAATGGAAAGCGGAGCGGAACATATAAAGCTGATACAAAAGCTCGGGCTCTTGCGGTGTTAAATAAAAAACCACATAATGAGAATTATG
>CAYMBZ010000054.1:0-9209 GCA_964388835.1 uncultured Lachnospiraceae bacterium | reverse complement strand
TTCGTTATGGAGAAATTTTCTGAAATGTGTAACACATCATTGACAAACCTACATAGCGAGATATTATTTTTAAATGTATGTGTGAAAAAAGCCTGTAATTATTTACTTTTTGGATATATTGTGATAAAATCAGTATGGATATTGCTTACACAGGAGTTTTACTAACTTAAAGTGGGGGTGCTTTATATGAAGAAAAGCATTGCATTTATAGTTGTCATATTATGCATTTTTTTAACGGCAGGATGTGGAGCTGAGAAAGGCAATGAAGTTAAGAAAACAATAGCGGGTAATGTGAAAACATACTGCGAAATGACAGATGGCACTTGGTTTTGCAACGATATCGATTACAAATATCGACTTGAAATAAGCGGAAGATTGCCCAATGCAGCGTGTTCTTCCACATTTGTTTATCTCAGCAATATAGAGTACATTTCATTTGAAGAGGCGTGGATTGCAAGCGGACTCGGCAGTTATTCGAAAGATTATTTTGATGTTGAAGATGCTGTGTTGGTTGAAATGATTAACTCTTGACAAATTCCGATGTGATGCATAAAATAATTATATTTTATGCGATTTAAGCATATGGATTGATTTGAATTTGTAATATTTTTTGAAATATAAGAGGTGCAAGATGATAAAACTATTTGATTCGGACAGCTATATAAGCGAATTTTCGGCTACGGTCACAGCGTGTGAAAAAGCGGACGGAGTATTCAATGTAACGCTTGACCAAACGGCGTTTTTCCCGACGGCGGGCGGACAGGAGTGTGACAGCGGCACTCTCGCGGGAGATGATGTGGTAAATGTAGAAATAAAGGACGGCGTTATTTACCATGCGGTGGAGAAGCAGATTGAGGTTGGAAGCCGCGTCGTGGGAAAAATAAATATGGCAGAGCGTTTTCGGAAAATGCAACACCATTCCGCGGAGCATATAGTTTCCGGGTTGGCACACAGCCTTTTCGGTCTTGAAAATACAGGATTTCACTTAGGGGATAGGAATGTTACGATAGATTACGGCGGAGAGATGACAGAGGAGGAGCTTTTGATTCTTGAACGAAAGGCGAACGAGACTATTTGGAAAAATTTAAAAATAACGGCAGAGTACCCGCCAAAGGAAAGGCTTGCGGAGATTTCCTACCGAAGTAAGCTTGACCTGTCGGAGGATGTGCGCATAGTGACAATCGATGGAGTGGATGTGTGTGCTTGCTGTGCTCCACATGTAAGGAGAACGGGGGAAATCGGACTAATAAAGCTCAAGAATTTAATGCGGCATCGCGGAGGCGTGCGGCTTAAAATGATATGCGGGGATGATGCACTGCGGGATTACGAGGAAAAGTATGAAAGTATTTCGCGCATTTCGGAATTGCTTTCCGCAAAAAAAGAGGATACACCGGAGGCTGTTGCAAAGCTGTTGGCGGAACTGGGCGAGGAAAAACGCAAAAGTGCGCGAACGGCGGCAAGGCTTGCGGAGGAAAAAGCGGCTGGTATTATGCATAATCAAGGGAACATATGCATTTTTGAGGAGAATTTTGAACCGGATGCGCTGATGGTTTTGGCAACTTGCGGCAAGGAAAAGTGCGGCGATATATTTGCGGCACTCTCCGGAAATGACGAGGATGGGTACAGTTATGTTATTACGAGCAAAAATGTCAACTTGGCGGCAGTATCGCGTGAGATAAATACCGCACTTTCCGGTCGCGGCGGCGGACACGGCGATATGCTTCGCGGGATATTCCGTGCAACGAGAGAAGAAATTTCGGCATTTTTTCACGATTTTCACGCGGATAATTAAAAATTAGCATATATGCTTGAAAAATGCGAAGTGTTGTGGTATAATGATTCCAAGCAAAGCTTGAAATCAGCTAAATTCACTTGTCGGCGAGTTAGATGTGCTTTTCACAAGCCGATATATCATAGATAACAAAATTATTACATTACATACAAGGAGAAAATTTATGAAAAAGATGTTATTTACATCGGAATCCGTCACAGAGGGACATCCGGATAAAATCTGCGATTGCATTTCCGATTCGATACTTGATGAAATTTT
Source organism: uncultured Lachnospiraceae bacterium (assembly GCA_964388835.1). Taxonomy (GTDB): domain Bacteria; phylum Bacillota; class Clostridia; order UBA1381; family UBA1381; genus UBA1738. Next base: position 7,159 of record CAYMBZ010000054.1, on the reverse strand, counting down.
AAAACAGGATTCAAATGCGCGTGTCGCGTGTGAGACAACCTGTACAACCGGTGTAATTTCCGTTATGGGTGAAATTTCCACAACATGCTATGTGGATTTTCCAAAGGTTGCACGTCAGGCTGTTTTGGATATCGGCTATGACCGCGCAAAATACGGATTTGACGGAAATACATGTGCTGTAATCACGTCGATTGACGAGCAATCGCCGGATATTGCAATGGGTGTAAATGAAGGCCTTGAAAATAAAACGGGCGCTGATGATGTGGGAAATTCAACCGGTGCCGGAGACCAGGGAATGATGTTCGGTTACGCGTGTGATGAAACTCCGGAGCTTATGCCGCTTCCGATTTCGCTTGCGCACAAACTGGCAAAAAAGCTGACAGATGTCAGGAAATCCGGGCTTTTACCATATCTCAGGCCGGACGGAAAGACACAGGTTACCGTTGAATATGCGGACGGTGTACCGGTTTCGGTAGATACCGTTGTAATTTCGACTCAGCACTCGCCGGATGTTTCCCTTGAGCAAATTCGTGAGGACTTAATTCGTGAGGTTGTAAAAACAGTAGTACCGGAGGAGCTTCTTGGTGAAAATACAAAATATTACGTAAATCCTACCGGCAGATTTGTTGTCGGCGGACCTCAGGGTGACTCGGGACTTACGGGAAGAAAAATAATTGTGGATACCTACGGCGGATATGCGCGCCACGGCGGCGGAGCATTCTCCGGAAAAGACCCGACAAAGGTTGACCGCAGTGCCGCCTATGCCGCAAGATGGGTTGCAAAAAATATTGTTGCTGCAGGGCTTGCAAAGAAATGCGAGGTTGAGCTTGCATATGCAATCGGTGTGGCACATCCCGTTTCGGTTATGATTGACACTTTCGGTACCGGAAAGGTGAGCGAGGAAAAGCTGTCTGAGGCGGTAAGCACGGTGTTTGACCTTCGCCCACATGCTATTATAAGTGCGCTTGACTTGAGAAAGCCTATTTATAAACAGCTTTCCGCATACGGTCATATGGGACGAGAGGATTTGGGCGTTGCATGGGAAAAGACCGATAAGGTTGAAGAACTTAAAAGTGCGCTGGGCTTATAATTGTTCGGTGTAGGAGCAAATATGTTCTGCGCAAGGATAGGATAATTACAATCACACAAATTGAACAAACAGTGCTTAATTTGTGTGATTGTAAAGACTCTAAAAGAGGACGATTCGTGATATCGCCCTCTTTTAGAGTCTTTACATTTCCAGTGCATCCTGGAGCCACCAAGCTCCGATATCGAATGCTTTATAAAGATTTTCGCGCTCGCCCGAACGGTAATTGACGCCTTTTCCGAGTTCACCTGTGTTATCTTGAATATGAAATTTTACTTTTTTAGTGATTTTGATACCGTTTTTTTCCTCACTGTCTACGATTTCCATTACCAATATCAGATTTTCCGATAAATCACCGTAATAAATCGTGTTGCCTTGTCTGTATACAGGCTTATCTTTATAAGTCAATACTTTAGCTTTTTTTGCTGTAGCCATATCTGTTCTTCCTTTCCGTTTTATAATTTCTATCAGCACATCGGCTTTGTTTTAAAAGCAACGAATGATTTGCGTGATGTCTGTTTTAACGATTTGACAGCTTCGCTGTCAAGAGTTGTTGATTACGCAGGCAAATCATTATAAAATCAGCGAACAATTCAGATGCCGCTGTTTTGTCGATATGTAAGCTCCGCTTACTCGATATCTTTACTTTGGAAAATCGATATATTTCTCTTTTCGCTCAAAAATCGATATGCTATAAATCTCGTTGCCGTAAGGCAACATATCGAGCCGTAAGGAATATCAAAAATCTCGTAAGAGATTTATATCGACGAATCTAACTGCTTTGCAATCAGAATCATTATACCATACCCCGCATGATTTTTCAAGCTTTTTTCGAATTATTTCTGCGAGATGCCGCTAAATTATTTCAATTGCTTTGGATTCAAACTCCTCTGTGTGCCGCTTATCGTAAAAAGTCAAAACCGAAAGAACAATTGCGAAACAGAGTACCGCGGCAATCGCTGAAATTGAATCGGAAGCGCTGCATGCGGAAGATGCTACATAAACGACGAAAAACACCAAAATCGGCAGAATATAGACCAAAAACGCCGATTTCAGCATTTTTTTATCGCTGATTTCAATAATAACACGGTCGCCGGGTACGCCACGGCAGATATTTTCCGCAATGCAAATTTGAGTCTTTAGCTTGCAGTTTCCGCCGCAGGAAGCGCAGTTTTCACCGCATGCACTTTTGCGCGTAACTTCAACGGAACACAGTTTGCCGGATACCGAACGTATAATTCCTTCTTCTCTCATAGTTTTAACATTTCCTTTGCATGTCGAATTGCCGTTTCGGTGACATCGTCGCCGTCTATTATCCGCGCAAGCTCCATAATGCGCTCATCAAGAGAAAGCTCGTATATATGAGTAACCGTGCGCTCGGCGTTTTCGATTTTCTTTATCATGTAATGATTGTCCGCGATTGCCGCAAGCTGTGGCTGGTGGCTTACGCAGATTACCTGCTTGTTTTTACCCAGCCGCGAGAGTTTTTTTGCGATTTTCTGCGCCGCACTTCCGGAAACGCCGGTATCGATTTCGTCAAAAATCAAAGTGTCCGCTCCATCGGAAATGATGGACTTTATTGCCAGCATAACACGGGACAGCTCACCGCCGGAGGCAATTTCGGCAAGTGGCTTCATTAGCTCGCCAATGTTTGGGCAAATCATAAATTCTGCGGCATCAGCGCCTTTGGAATTAAGCTCACATGGTGTGAGTGCAACCTCAAATTTCACTTTTGGCATATCAAGTTCGGAAAGGGAGGCTTCGATTTCAGCTTGAAGTTTTTTTGCCGCAGAATTTCGTGCGGCGGTGATTTTTTCGGCTTCACACAAGGTTTTTGCCTCAATTTCTTTCAAACGGCAATTAAGCTCGGAAATTATCTCGTCAGAATTTTCAAGACTTTCAAGTTCATCCGAGGCATTTTTTAAATAGCTGAGCGCGGCTTCCTCGCTTCCACCGTATTTGCGCGTAATGCGCGTTATCAAATCCAAACGTTCCTCAATATCATTAAGAGCGGCTTCGTCATACTCAACACTGTCACCGAAGCTTTTAAGATCATGCACATAATCCTCTATAAGGTATTGCATGTCGGTTATTTTTGAAGTAATATCGTCTATTTTATCGTCTATGCCAATTATTCCGCCAAGTGCCGCGGCGGCACGGCTGATGTTGTCGTAAGCGCCGTTTTCTTCATACAGCGCACTGTATGATTCGTCAACCGAGGCGGCAATCTTTTCTGCATTTTCGATAATCGTTTTTTGTTCGGTAAGCTCGTCTTTTTCGCCGAGCTTCAGCGCGGCTTCCGTAAGCTCGTTTACCTGGTATTCAAGCAGGTCAATTCTCTGCATGCGTTCCTGCTCGTTTTTTGATAAAACCTCAAGTTTTTTCAGTATTTCTCTGCGTTCTGCGTAAAGTGCGTAATATGCCGCCAAATCTGTTTTTGCGTATCCGTCCAAAAAATCGATATGCTTTGATGGATTTAAAAGTGCCTGATTATCCTGCTGCCCGTGTATATTTATGAGATATGAACCCAATTCGCGTAAAACATTTTGTGGCGTAATGACACTGTTTATGCGGCAGATACTTTTGCCGTCCGCAGTGATTTCACGGCTTATAACCAGTTCATCATCTACGTCGATTCCGTGGGTTTCGAGCAGTAATTCAGCCTCGGGAGGACAGGAAAAAAGCCCTTGAACACGCGCTTTTTCACTGCCGTAGCGAACAAGCCCCTTATTGGTTCTGGCACCCAAAAGCAGATTTACTGCGTCGATGATTATGGATTTTCCCGCGCCGGTTTCACCGGTTAAAACGGTCATTCCGCTCTTGATTTCGATATTAAGACTTTCTATAAGCGCAATATTTTTAATATCAAGACAATTTAACATTTTTTTATTCCTTCCAGCTGAACATTTTTCTCAGCTTAATCGTCAATTCCTCAGCGTTATGCGGATTTTCCGCAATAATCAAAATAGTATCGTCTCCCGCGATTGTTCCGATAATTTCGTGGGAAAGAAATGTGTCAAGTGAAGCGGCAACAGCATTTGCCATTCCGGAATGGGTCTTTATCACAACGGTATGCATCGCAGATTGTATGTTTATTACGGTACGCGAAAAAACCGCAAGGTGCTCACGATTTTCCTGTTTATCCTCTTTTGTAACCGCATATTTGTAGGAGCCGTCGGATAAAGGCAGTTTAATTAATCCCAACTCCTTGATATCACGAGATACAGTTGCCTGAGTTACCATAAATCCCGCTGATTTGAGCGCCTCGGTCAGCTGTTCCTGAGTTTTCACATCGTTTTCGGAAATTATACTCAGTATTTTACGATGTCTTTTCTGTTTCATATTTAATCCTTTCCGGCATTAGATTTTGTATTCTACAACTTTGCCATCATTGTATGATAAAATGATTGTTTGCCAAGCTTTATAATATTCATTGTATGCACAGAGCGGCGTATCGATACGATATTGTCACTGCCGATAATGCACTTGTTTTCGCCGTCCACCGTAACAACGGCACTGTCGCTTCCTCCGTCGGAAAGCTTTAAGGTAATTTCCTTGCTTTCATCCATAAGCATAGGCCTTGCGGAAAGCATATGTGCGCAAATAGGCGTTGCGATAAAAAGCCTCATTGACGGGTCTGCTACGGGACCTCCGGCAGAAAGGGAATACCCTGTCGAACCTGTCGGTGTTGAAATTATCAAGCCGTCGGCTATATATTTACTTACCTTTTCACCGTTTGCGTAAAGCTCCATGGCAACCATGCACGCATCCGGTTTTGAAATAACCAAATCGTTAAGTGCAAGGTAGGATTTGCGGGATGAATCGTTTTGTAGGGTTATTTCCATCATCATACGTTCTTCCAGACGAAAATCGTCAGCTAAAAGTCGGTTGCAGGCGGTCTCCATATCACTTGTTTCAACTTCGGTCATAAAGCCAACCTTGCCGAGGTTTATGCCCATAACGGGAATGGCATTTCTGCCGCACGGTTCAGCCGCTTGAAGCATGGTTCCGTCGCCGCCGAGGATTATAACCGCATCCGCGCCGTCATAAACGTCAACGGTGAATTCGGCGTCAATTCCCGCTATGCGGTCGCTTTCTTGCATAACAATATTGGCTTTGCCGTTAAGATATGCACAAAGCCGAGTTGTGTATTCATATTCAATATCCTTTGTATAATTCGGAATAACCGCTATTCTTTTCACAGGTGAACTCCTTTCAGAGATTGTATATTTATACATATTATACAATCTTTTTGCGCAGATTGCAAGTATTGAAGAATTTTTTTTGACAAATTTGTAAGGTTTAGCTATAATATATGAAGAAACTAATGAAATGAGGCTTAATATTATGACAAAATTATGTATTTTTGATTTGGACGGAACTCTTACAGATACGATTCCGGCAATTTCACATTTCGGAAACACCGCGCTCGAAAAATTCGGATTTCCGAAAATTGTTCCGGAACGATATAAAATTCTTGTAGGAAACGGCAGAGACCTTTTGGTACATCGCATGCTTGCGGAGACGGGGGCGGATACGGAAGAAAACTTTGAAAAGGTGGGGAAGGCGTATGATGCCGCATATGAGGCAGACCCGCTGTATCAGACAAAGGCATACGACGGAATTATTGAGCTTTTGGACAAGCTTAAGGAAAACGGAATTAAAATTGCTGTTTTGACAAATAAACCGGATAATGTTGCGCAGGATGTCGTAAAACTTTTTTTTGGGGATAGATTTGATGTTGTATTCGGTCAGCGGGAGGGCGTGAAAATAAAGCCGAATCCGGAAGCCGCTATTCTTATCGCAAAGGAGTTGTCCGTAGACGTTTCGGAAACAGTATTTATCGGAGACACATATGTTGATATTACTACCGGGAAAAGTGCCGGAATGACAGCTATCGGCGTTTTGTGGGGGTTCAGGAATGAAGAGGAACTGAAAAATGCCGGGGCAGATTATATTGTCTCAAATGCTGAGGAAATTTCAGAAATAGTTTTAAAATAGAGGATGAGAAAATCAAAGAAAAATGAAGAAAAAACGAGAATTTTAAAGATTAGAATTTGTATTTTGATTTTTTTTAAAAAAGTGTTGACATTTTTCATTAAGTATAGTAAAATGTCATTTGTTGGTTTGCGTATGCGCAAACAGTATATTAACCGTTTTAAATAAGGAGGTAAATTCAATGAGTAGCTATATGGCAAAACCACAGGAAATTGAAAGAAAATGGTATATCATTGATGCTGAAAACAAGCCGCTCGGTAGAGTAGCTACAGTTGCAGCAAGCATTTTGAGAGGCAAGCATTTGCCTACATTCACACCGAACGTTGATTGCGGCGATCACGTAATCATCATCAACGCAGACAAGGCAATCTTGACCGGAAACAAGCTGAATCAGAAAGTTCGTTACTACCACACAGGCTGGGTTGGCGGAATTAAAGAAATTCACTACAACAAGCTTATGGCAGAGCATCCGGAAAAGGCTATGACCTATGCTGTAAAGGGCATGCTCCCGAATAACACAATCGGCAGAAACGCTCTTACAAGACTTCGTGTTTATAAGGGTACAGAGCACAATCACGCAGCTCAGAAGCCTGAAGCATGGACACAAGAGATTAAGTAAGGAGGATTCGAAACATGGCTAAAGAACAATACTGCGGAACCGGCAGAAGAAAATCATCTGTTGCCAGAGTAAGACTCGTTCCGGGCAATGGTAAAATAACTATTAACAAAAGAGATATTGACGAATACTTTGGACTTGATACTCTCAAGGTAATCGTTCGTCAGCCGCTTACACTTACATCAACAATTTCTAAATTTGATGTTATAGCAAACGTTGAGGGCGGTGGATTTACAGGTCAGGCAGGTGCTATTCGTCACGGTATCGCAAGAGCACTTTTGGAAGTTGACTCGGATGCATACCGTGCAGACTTGAAAGCTGCAGGATTCTTGACAAGAGACTCAAGAATGAAGGAAAGAAAAAAGTACGGTCTCAAAGCCGCACGTCGTGCTCCGCAGTTCTCAAAGAGATAATTATTTTATCGAAAAAATGGCTTGTTTACAGGGTTTTCGCCTTGT
>CAYMBZ010000053.1:0-9256 GCA_964388835.1 uncultured Lachnospiraceae bacterium | reverse complement strand
TGTTCGTTATGGAGAAATTTTCTGAAATGTGTAACACATCATTGACAAACCTACAGAACGAAATTTTTCGCGAAAATCAAGGTCATACGCATGTTTTTTTTGCACAAAACTATTTACTTTGATCGGATTTAAGGGTATAATGAATATATGTATACTTAAAATTTTTATTATCGGCGGTGAAAAAATGCTTAGTTTATCCAATATATTAATAAATGTCCCAATTACATTGATTGCGCTTACAGGGCACGAGCTTGCGCATGCGTGGGTATCTTCAAAACAGGGTGACCCGACCCCGAGATATGAGGGACGTCTCAGCCTTAACCCTCTTGCGCATCTTGACCCAATCGGTACGCTTTTGATGATTTTTACCGGCTTCGGCTGGGCAAAGCCCGTCAGCGTAAATCCAATGTACTACAAAGACCGAAAAAAGGGAATGGCTCTTACCGCCATCGCCGGACCTATAGCAAATTTTATCATGGCATTTGCCGGAATTCTTTTCGGCACGCTTTTGCTTGTACTGGGAAGCATTTTGAGCTGGAACGATACGGTTATGTATATGATAAATCTGATTTTTTATCTCTTTGCATACCGAAATCTGTGCTTTATGGTATTTAACTTAATCCCCATCCCGCCTCTTGACGGTTCAAAGGTTTTGGGAATATTCCTCCCCAACCGCACATATTACAACATTCTGCAATACGAACGATATGCGATTATTTTGATAATGCTTTTGTCCCTGACCGGCGCGTTTGACGCAATAATCGGCGGCGGCGTAAACATGTTTTATTCCATTATCGAAAAAGCCGTAATGTCCATCGTTTCGCTGATAGTATAAGGCGGGTGAAAAATGGATACAATGCTTTATAAGCTGGATACTTTTGAGGGGCCCCTTGATTTGCTTCTTCACCTTATTTCAAAAAATAAGGTGAGCATATACGATATTCCGATTGCGGAAATTACAACCCAATACATGGAAGCAATCAGCGGGATCGAGGAATCACAGCTTGAAAACACCAGTGAATTTTTGGTTATGGCGGCACAGCTTTTATACATAAAATCAAAGCTTCTGCTTCCAAAAAACGAGGAGGAGGAAGAAGAGGACCCGAGAGAGGACCTCGCTCAGCGCCTGGCGGAATATCAGCGATACAAAGAGGCATCCCAAGAGCTCCGCAAAAGCGAATTTTCTTCGCGGTATATGTTTTTTAAGGAGGAGGAAAAAATCGACTTTCCTCTGCCGGAATACAACCGCAGCCATACGGTGAATGAGCTCATGGACGCATTCAATGCGATTTTGCAGAGAAAACTCAGAAATTCCGTACCTGAAAAGCGCGCATTTTCCGGAATCGTCGGAAGAGAAAAAGTGTCCGTTGAAGCAATGGCGGACAAGCTTACCGGACTTTTGAAAAAAAACAAGCGGCTTGAATTCAAAAAAGCCTTTTCGGCAAAAAGCTCAAAGCCGGAGCTTGTGGCAACCTTTTTGGCAATACTTGAAATGATACGTTCAAGCCGCCTTGCCGCGGATTATGACGAGGAAAAAGAAGACTTTATTTTAACTGAAATAAAAGAGGTAAAAGATGAATAAGGATAAAATCCCTTACGCAATAGAGGGAATACTTTTTGCGGCGGGCGAGCCGGTTAAAACGGCAAAGCTCGCGGCGGTTTTGGATATTGCACCCGAGGCGGTAACCGAAGCGGTTCGCCTTTTAAAGCACGATTACGATACCTGTGAGCGCGGTTTCATGATTATAGATATCGACGAGGGATATCAAATATGCTCACGTCCCGAATATTACAATTACATTCAAATCATTTTGGGCGAACAGCGCAGACAAGCGCTTTCAAACGCCGCAATGGAGGCTCTTGCCATAATTGCGTACAAACAGCCTATCACAAGAGGGCAGATAGAATATATACGCGGAGTAAATTCCGACAGTGCAGTTAATCGCCTTTGTGAGCGCGGATTAATAGAAGAATGTGGCAGATTGGATGCCCCCGGACGCCCGGTGCTCTACCGCACCACACAAAATTTCCTGAGATGTTTCGGGCTTTCCACCCCTCAGGATTTACCCGAGCTTGATTTATCAAAGCTCAGTCCGGAATACGAACAGCTGTCCCTCAAAATGGATGAGGGCTCCGAAATAGATGGTCAGGAGGAACTCGCGGAGGACGGAAGCGCTTTCGGCTCCGCCGAATGATTTTCTGAAAGGATTTTGCGGTAATGAAAATCGGAATTATAATTTTTGCCGTATCGTTGCTGATTGCCCTTTGGCTGTTGACACCGATAAAATTAGAACTTGAATACATTCGAAACGAATCGGAAAACAAAACCTGCGTGCTTGTGCGCTACATATTTTTGAAGTTTTGTTTTCCCAAAAAGGAAAACGACACGCATACCGACAAAAGCGTCAAAGAGCGCGAAACAAAACCGACCTCTTTTGATACAAAAAAAGAACGGCTCACAAAATATATAAATATATTTGAAACCGTAAAGCCGGATGCGGCAAGGCTTTTAAAATATATCACATCACGTGCCGCGGTCTTTGAGAAAATCGAATTTGCTTCGGAATACGGCTTTGACAACGCCATGCATACCGGAATATTCAGCGGGCTTTTAAATGGCTTTGTTTACAGCGTTTTGGGGTTTATTCACCATAATTCCACTCTCCGCGGTATGGCGGTAAAGATTACTCCGATTTTTGATAAGCCCTGCTTTAATATACGAGCAAAATGCATATTGCACGTTAAAACCGCGCATATTATAATTATTGCGGTAAACGTACTTAAAATACTCAGAAAAATTAAGAAAACAGAAGGGAGCAAATAATTATGGCAGAACACCCGATTCAGGGACTTATGGATACTGCGATGAGCAATATCAAATCAATGGTGGATGTAAACACCATAGTGGGAGATTCGGTAACAACTCCCGACGGTACGGTTATTATACCGATTTCCACCGTCAGCTTCGGTTTCGGTGCCGGCGGAACGCAATTTGCGGCAAAACAAGACACCGTGACTCCGCAAAACCCCATGTTCGGAGGCGGTTGCGGAGGCGGCGCAAATGTTAAGCCGATTGCATTTTTGGTTGTGGGCGGCGGAAATATAAAGCTTCTTCCAATAAGCGACAAAACCACTCCGGCAGATAAAATCATAGACATGGTGCCGGAGGTTATCGACAAGGTAAACGGAACAATTTCCGGTGCTGTGGACAAACTTTGCGCAAAGCGTGACAAAAAGAAAAAAGACAAAGAAAACTGCGCCGATAATACGCAGTTTGTAGACGTAGCGGAATAAAAAACTGCCGCATTGAGATTATAAAATCATCTTAATGCGGCACTGTTTTGATTAAGGAGTATTTAATGGCATACACACAAAGAGATAAAATTTTAATGAAAGTACAAAAGCCGACCCGCTATACCGGCGGAGAACTCAACAGCGTATTGAAGGACCCCGGCAAGGTAGATTGCCGATTCGGCTTTTGCTTCCCCGATGTATATGAAATCGCCATGTCCCACTTGGGAATGAAAATTCTGTATCACAGCCTTAACGAGCGAAAAGATACATATTGCGAAAGAGTTTTCGCCCCATGGGTTGACATGGAGGAGGAAATGCGCAAGCGCGGTATGCGCCTTTTTGCGTTGGAAACCGGAGATGAAGTTATAAACTTTGATATTTTGGGCTTTTCCCTTTCCTATGAGCTTGCATATTCCAACGTTATAAACATGCTTGACCTTGCCGAAATTCCCATTTTGGCAAAGGACAGGGATGAAAGTTTCCCGATTATTTGTGCCGGTGGACTTTGTGCATACAATGCCGAGCCAATCGCCGAGGTTTTCGACTTTTTGATGCTGGGCGAGGGCGAGGACAACATAAATCTCATAACCGATGAATATATAAAACAGAAAAAAAGCGGAAACTACAGCAAGGAAAAGTATCTTAAAACAATCGCAGGATTTGACGGAATTTACGTACCGTCCTTTTATGATGTTGAATATAACGCGGACAATACGGTAAAGAGCATAACGCCCAACACTCCCGAGGCAGGTCCCGTTGTTCACAAATGTATCATGAAAGATTTCAACGCCGCATATACGCCGGATAAGGTAATCGTGCCTTACGGCGAGGTTGTGCACGACCGCGTAATGCTGGAAGTTTTCCGCGGCTGTATTCGTGGGTGCCGTTTCTGTGAAGCGGGTTATGCATACCGCCCGGTACGCGAGCGCGACCCTGAAACTCTTATCAACCTTGCAGATAAGCTTTTATCCTCAAGCGGTTACGACGAGATATCTCTATCCTCTTTAAGCACCAGTGACTATTCGCACTTAAAAGAGCTTACCGACGGTCTTTTGAAGCTTACCGAACAGAAAAAAATAGGTCTTTCGCTTCCGTCACTGCGTATCGATAACTTTTCGCTTGAATTGATGAAAAAGGTGCAAAAGGTGCGAAAATCCGGGATTACTTTTGCCCCTGAGGCGGGTACCCAGCGCATGCGTGATGTAATAAACAAAAATATTACCGAGGATAATATATTAAAATCCACAAAAATGCTGTTTGAGGGCGGCTGGACCAACGTGAAGCTGTACTTTATGATAGGACTTCCCACCGAAACCGACGAGGATATACAAGGTATCGCCGACCTTTCACAAAAGGTTTTGGATGAATATTTTTCCATCCCCAAAGAGGAACGTGCGAAAAATATTAACATAACCACAAGTACATCCAGCTTCATTCCGAAGCCGTTTACGCCTTTCCAATGGGCAAAACAGGACAGCCGCGCGGAAATCATCCGCAAGCAGGATATGCTTAAAGCCGCAATCAAATCCCGAAAAATCAAATATAACTGGCACGATAACCGCGCAAGCTACTTAGAGGGAGTTTTCGCGCGCGGAGACAGGCGGCTTCTTCCTGCTATTCTTACTGCGGTTAAAAACGGATGTCGCTTCGACAGTTGGGATGAGCATTTCAAATTCGACAAATGGATGCAATCGTTTGAAGAATGTGGAATAGACCCGGATTGGTATTTGAGAGAGCGTTCATATGACGAGGTTCTTCCGTGGGAGCACATTGACATCGGCGTTACCAAGGCATTTTTCATGCATGAAAACGAAAAAGCGAAGAAAGCCGAAACCACGCGCAACTGCCGCGAAAGTTGTGCCGGTTGCGGAATTACTACTTTTGGGGCAGGTGTTTGTTTTGAGTAATTACATTTTAAAATATTCGCGCGATTCGAGAGTTAAATATATTTCACATTTGGATTTTATAAGAACATTTCACCGAACGGTACGACGCGCCGGGCTGGAAATGAGCTTTTCTCAAGGCTTCAATCCCCACCCTGTAATGACCGTTGCAATGCCGCTTTCGGTAGGTGTGACATCGGATTGCGAGTACATAAAAATCGGTTTTGAACAAGATTATTCCGAGCGTGAAATCGAAGAACGTCTGAATGCGGCATTTCCGGACGGCTTTAAAATTCTTGCCGTAAAAAAGGCTTTGGGCAAGGAATATGACTTTGCAAAACTGGACAGAGCTGTTTACTGCGTTGAAGCGGAAATATGCGGCAGTGAATTTGATTCGGAAAAATTCATGCTGAATTCCGAGCTTTCGGTAATGAAAAAATCCAAAAGCGGCGTTAAGGAAGCTGATATTCGCCCATATATATACAGCCTATCGGCAAATTCTCCCAAAGACGGAATCCTTGAACTTATAATGTGCCTCGCCGCCGGGAATACCTATAACTTGAAGCCCGACACCGTAATCGATGCAATGGAAAAGTATACAGACGGTCTGTCGGTGGAATTTTACTGTATTCATCGCAGCAAACTCCTTGCCGGCGAAAATGAACTTTTTTGACGTGCAGTTTTTCGGCTCCCACAATTAAAAGTCATTCCTCAAAACTTCCCCACTTATGAGCCTTTTCCGCACTTCGGAAATCGCCCGCCGGCCCAAGGCTTCTCCCTCTGTGAGAGATTCCGCCGCAGGTGATGGTGAGGGTGGTGAAAATAAGATAACAGAGAACAGATTATACATAAGAGAGATATATGACGGAAAGAGCTGAAAAGCCTCAAAACAGCGGCAATGGCAAGTATACCGTATCAACCTCATCAGCCGTTGCTCGACAGTTTCCACACTCTTTGGGGGAAGTCTTGTGTTCAAACTCACATTCACCCACTAATTCAAAAGCTGTGGTATTGGGACAAGCAGGTAACAGATAAGAGATAAGAGATAAGATATAAGAGATAAGAGATAAGATATATAATAAAAATTGACGAAAATTCAAAAAGTGCGCCAATCCAAGCCCTCCTTGCCTAAAGGAGGGTAGCAAGCCGCAAGCTTGACGGGATGATTTGCGGAAAGCTTTACAGGAGGATTTTAGGTGCAAAAAATGAGCAGCTTTTCAGGGTAGTAACCCATAAAAATCCGCTCATTTTAATTTTGTTTATTTGCGTCCGTCGAATTTCTCCAAAAGCGTTTCAATTCTCTTTGCCGGAACCAGCAAGTTACTGATTGTTTCATCATGATTCAATGTGTTGATAAGGAGCGAAATATACTTCGACATATCAACCTCACAGTACCATTCTCTTTCAAAAAGCTGTGGCATGCGGTAGATAAGATTTGTGGTAAATACCTTTGTAATCTCACCTTTTTTATACGCTTCATCAAATTTTTCAAGACCGTTGCAGAAAAGACCGAAAGCGGTGAAAATGAAAATTCTCTTAGCGCCCTGCTCTTTTAACATCTTGCTTATATCTAAAACGGATTCTCCGCTTGAGATCATGTCATCGATAATCATGACATCCTTGCCCTCAACACTGCGTCCCAGGTATTCGTGCGCTTCAATCGGATTCTTGCCGTCCACAATAACCGAGTAATTTCTTCTCTTATAATACATACCCAAATCTAAGCCGAGTACGGATGAATAGTACATTGCACGCTTCATGCCACCCTCATCCGGAGAAATTACTATCGTATCGTCTTTATTAAAGGAAATGTCCGGAACCCGGCGGGAAAGTGCCTTAATCATCTGATATGTTGTCTGAACATCGTCAAAACCGGACAGTGGTATTGCGTTTTGTACACGCGCATCATGTGCATCAAAGGTAATGATGTTTGAAACACCCATATTTACAAGTTCTTGAAGAGCCATTGCGCAGTCAAGCGACTCACGAGCTGTGCGGCGGTGCTGTCTGCCCTCATAAAGCATCGGCATTACAACCGTAACTCGGCGTGCCTTACCTGATATAGCGGCAATTATACGCTTCAAATCCTGGTAATGGTCATCCGGACTCATGCGATTTTCCACACCGTACATCTTGTAGGTTATGCCATGATTGAACATATCGCAGATGATGTATACGTCATGACCTCGAACCGTTTCGTTAATCACGCATTTTGCTTCACCCGAACCGAAGCGCGGGCATTTAATGTGCGTTATGTAACTTTCCTCGTTTTCGTAGTCCTTTCTGAATTGACGCAGATACCAATCGATTTTGTCTGTGATTTCCTCACAGCCGCGCATGCTGATAATACTGAGCTGTCCGTAAATAGGCTTGTTTGATGATGTTCCTTCCATATTTTCCTCCTGAATATTAAATTAACCACTACTGTGTTTTTAATGACATTTTTTCTTTTGTCGCACCCCGACACAACGCGCTTCCCTCGGGTGCTGAATCGGAATATGCTTTCTGTTCATTATCTCTCCACCAGCCTACGGTGGTCCCCCCTCCCTTTAGGCAAGGAAGGCTTTTTTTGAACTCATATTTGATGAAATTATTATACCATATTCCGACAATCTTTTCAAGAGTGAAATCACACGCGGCAAATTATACTGTCATTCTTGACAAATTTCCATGAATAAAATTTTTCTATTTAGACAATCTTTCTTACGCCTCGGCGCGAAATAACCGAAAACACAACAAACAGCAATGCAATTTCAATCGGCAGGGTAACAACATTTTTTGCAATGCGCGACAACATGTACACAAAATATGCTTTTTGATATAGAATGGAAAGCCAGAATGTATTTAAAATAATATTCAAAAAAATCGTCACAAAGGTTTTTGCCAAAGTAAGCCTTATCCAAATCCCCTTTTGTCCCGCCTCATACAGGAACATCCCAAAGGCGAGCCCCGAAAACATAGCGGTAATTCCAAATCCGGGAAAGTATGCGCCCGTCGGATGAATCAAAAAGCCCAGCGTATCCCCCAGAACACCTGTCAGCATAGCCGGAACCGGCCCGAAAAGCCATCCGCACAGCGCTATTGGCAGAAAGGTCAGCGAAATCCGTGATTGCGGCGTTATGGGGATTTGAAGAAAATCAAGGACAACATAAAGCGCTGTGAACACCGCGGCGGTACAAAGTACACGCGTATCCTTCAATTTTTTTGCCGAGCCCGAAAATTTTTTTAACATAAAAAACACCTCCGAAATATTTGCCACTAAATGAGAGGTGTTTGAAAATTCCCCTTATTCGGCAGCGGGATGCAAATTCCGCACCGCAAACAAAAAACGTTTTTCGTCCGCATGACAACTCCCCGTTCATGGCGGCACTTTACGCGCGAAACTCTACTCTGCATTTTTCATATATTATACACCAAAAAAGCGGAAATTGCAACTGTTTTATAAAAATATAGCAAAAACATATGTGTAGGTTTTTCAATGCTGTGTGACACTTTTTAAAAAAATTAAAAAGCCTATTGTTTACCGAACACACTTGACAAAAGGTAGCTTGCTACTTATACTATTAGTAGCAAGCTACTAATAGTATCGGGAGGAGATTATGAATACTGATAGAATTGCGGCTTTAATAAAAATAGCATCGATTGAATTTGACAAGATGGCAAATCTGATTTTGGCAGAGTATAATTTGACATCATCTCAATGCAGAGTGCTGAAATTTTTATATATGCAGAAAAATCAGACTGCTCGGATTGTTGATATAGAAAAAAACTGTGCAATTACTCATCCTACTGTGTTGAGATTACTCGGAAGTCTGGATGAGAAAGAATTTATTATTAAAACGGTAAATCCCGAAGATTCCAGAAGTAAGTTGGTTACACTTACCGAAAAAGCAAAAGCAATACAATCGGAGCTTGAGAATGTAGTCGAAAGACTTGGTACGGCATGGGTAGAGGATTTAACAAAAGAGGAAAGAAAAGAACTGCACAGACTGCTTTTAAAGATTTTGAGAATTGAAAGAGAGGCAAAATGATATGAAAAAAATTGAACGATTGGGACTTGGCTGTATGGGAATGTCAAG
>CAYMBZ010000052.1:4839-9501 GCA_964388835.1 uncultured Lachnospiraceae bacterium | reverse complement strand
TTTCAATAGTTATTTTATATTTTTTTTTTTAAAACCTAAAATTTGAGCATTTTTTACAGTTACGGTGTATAAATCGCCTTGCCTGTTGTCGACAGATTGATTGTGCCGCGCGAATTTTGCGTCAATTTATTCGAATTTACCGCTTCTTTAAACAGCGCCAGCTTACGCTGGAAATCAATATGCGTTCCGCAAATTACATCCAATCTCGCCTGATAATTAAATGTAATGTTTGTCATATCTTCAAAAGAAGCTACGGTTATATCCTTTATTATGTCCGCTTTTTTCATGTATCCTATGCATGACATAATGTTTTTTTGTGTTTCGCCATCTTTAAACTCAATCATTTCACCGGTGTTTGCCGACACCACCGACGGAATCACAGCACACGGCACATTTTCAAGTTTTTCCGTCGTTCTTTCAAGCACCTTTCCGTTTTCGTCAATAACCGCAAAGCTTTCCGAATATTCTATCTGAACCGCCGGTATGCACTCGGTTATCTCAATTATCACTGTCGGAGGAAACGGCTTTTTCTTAACGGAAACCTTATCTATATACGCCATTTCTTTCAAATTCTTCTTTATCACTCTTTTTCTTGCCGTAAAGAGATTTCTCCCCTCAAGTGTTCCCGTTTCCGCAACAACTTCCTCAGCAGTAAGCTTTTGATTGCCGACCACGTTTACCGCTCGTATATTGAACAGCGGCGTGAAAAACATAATACAGAGTACCGCAATAAGCGCAAGCACCGAAAAGAAGGTATAACGCCTTATCTTTTGCTCACGTATGCGCTTTTGCCGCCGTTTGTCGTGGCGCGCCTGTATGCTTTTTTCACCGGCTCTCTTTCTGCCCATTTCAATCTCTCCGTTTTATATCTATACCGCAGGAGGACAAAATCTTTTCGATTTTTTCATATCCCCTGTCAATAAATTTTACATTTTCAATCTCGGTAACACCCTCTGCCGCAAGCGCCGCAACCACAAGCGCCGCTCCGCCGCGAAGCTCTTTCGCCGCAACCTTTGCTCCGGTAAGCTTGCTTTTTCCGATAATCACCGCCACTCTTCCGTCTGCCTGTATGTCGGCTCCCATGCGCACCAACTCTTCAATATGTCGAAAGCGGTTTTCGAATATATTCTCAATAAACACGCTTGTTCCCTCGCACTGTGTGCACAGCGCCATAAACGGTGCTTGTATATCCGTGGGAAAACCGGGATAAGGCATGGTTTTAACCGTACCTGCGCTTTTGAGCGACCTTGTCGGGAAAATAATAATTTTGTCTCTTTCGGCGTAAAGCCTGCACCCCATATCCTTCAAAACATTAAGCATTGCACCGGAATGGCTACTGTCGGTTTTTTTCAAAATCACCGACCCTCCCGAAGCCGCAGCACATGCAAGATATGTACCCGTCACTATCCTGTCCGGGATAATCGTATGCTCCACCCCGTAGAGCTTGCGTACACCCTCAATCACAACAGTATCCGTTCCCGCGCCTTTTATTTTTGCACCCATCCTGTTCAAAAATCTTTGCAAATCCGCAATTTCCGGTTCCCGTGCTGCGTTTTCTATAACCGTTGTGCCGTCAATCATACACGCCGTCAACATTGTGTTTTCCGTTGCACCCACGCTCGGAAAATCAAGGTGAATATCTGCCGCTTTAAGATTATCCGCACTGCAGTGGATAAATCCGTGAGACTCGGTTATGTCCACTCCCAGCTGTCTTAACGCTTTCAAATGAAGGTCAATAGGTCTGTTTCCTATTTCACAGCCTCCCGGCATGGAAACTTCAGCCTTTTTGAATTTTGCGATTATCGCTCCCAAAAATATTATGGAGGAGCGCATCTGCCGCATAAGTTCATCAGGAATCGTGTACCCCGAAATCCCGGAAGAATCCACCTCCATACAGCCGTTCTCCCACTTTACGCGGCATCCCAAATTTTCCAGAACCGCAATCGTAATTTCCACATCGCGGAGATGAGGACAATTATATATTATATTCTTTCCGTCGCTTAAAACGGTGGCGGCAAGTATTGGAAGTACGGCATTTTTCGACCCTTGTATTTCAATTTCGCCCTCCATATGGTGTCCGCCGTTTATTATCAGTTTGCTCATTCAAACACCCCCAAACAAAAATCCATACAGTATAATATGAATTTATTCGGCAGGTGTTCCTTTGCGCTTAAGTCTATTATATCAAACTATCTCGACAAAATCAACTTTTTTCATCAAATTGCTCCAAAAATGCAATATCCTTTTCGGAAAGTTCCGCATTTTCAAGAAGGTCGGGACGTTTTTTCTTCGTAACCAAAAGCGATTGTTGTCTCTTCCATTCCTCTATGTTTTTGTGGTGCCCCGAAACCAGTATTTCCGGTATCTTCATCCCCATAAATTCCTGAGGATGAGTATATTGCGGGTGCTCCAAAAGCCCGGAATAATGGCTCTCGTTTGTGTAGGAGCTCTCGTCCGCAAGCACACCGTCTATCATTCTGCTCACCGAATCGATAACAGCCATTGCCGGAATTTCGCCTCCCGTCAAAACAAAATCGCCTATGGAAATTTCCTCATCTGCTATCATGTCCAAAACCCGCTGGTCAACTCCCTCATAGTGCCCGCACAAAAACACGATATGCTCTTTTTTTGAAAGCTCTATCGCCTTTTTTTGATTAAACACTACTCCTTGAGGTGACATAAAGACCGTATGCGGCTTTTTTTCACACCCCTCCGCAATGCTCATGTATGCATCGTATATCGGCTGAGGCATCATAAGCATACCGCCTCCGCCGGAATAAGGGTAATCATCGGTTTTTCTGTGCTTGTTCTTCGCAAAATCCCTGATATTTATAAAATTCATCTCTATCAGACCCTTTTCGCGTGCACGTCCGGTAATGCTGCCCCCCAAAACCGCTTCAAACATGTCGGGGAACAGGGTCAAAACATCAAATTTTATCATTCGTCCTCCAATCCGGCAGGTATCTCTATAACAATTTTTTTGTTTTCGATATCAACAGATTTCAAAACACCCTCAATAATCGGTACCAGCAGATTTTTTTTGCCGTCGCGTTTTATGTCATATACGTCGTTTGAGCCGGTTGAAAATACATCGCTCAACTCACCGATAACCTCGTCCCGCACATCAAAAACCGTGCATCCGAGCAAATCCGCGATATAATATACCCCCTCGGGAAGCTCACCCAAAGCATCGCGTGATGCCGTCAAGACGGAATTTTTGTACTTTTCTGCCTCTTCTATGGAATTTATCTGCGCAAATTTCACGATAAGGTTATTCTTCTGATATTTTACGTTTTTAATGTCCAGCCGTTCCTCCGAAAAAGAACTCTTAACAAAAACATGCCCGATGTTTTCAAAATCCTCCGGAAAATCCGTCCAAGCCGTAACCTTTACCTCACCCTTTAAGCCATGAGTGTTTATAATTTTTCCAACTTCCAAAAAATCCATATCCGTATCCTCTCATAAGCCTTTATATTAAAATAAGTGCCGCCTTAAGGACACTCATTTTAATAAAGTATTATTAAACAATATCAACAGTCACATGCTTGTTTTCCATGCTTGCGGCTGCCTTAACAACGGTTCTGATTGCTCTTGCAATCTTTCCCTGCTTTCCTATAACCTTGCCCATATCGCTCTCGGCAACATGAAGCTGCAGGGTAACCGAATTTTCCCCCTCAATCTCGGTAACCGAAACTTCGTCGGGGTTCTCTGACAATGCTTTTGCAATAACCTCTAAAACTTCTTTCATAGCGGAATCTCCTTACATAATACCCTGCTTTTTAAGAAGAGCCTTAACAGTATCTGTAGGCTGTGCTCCGTTAGCGAGCCACTTCTTAGCCATCTCTGCATCAATCTTTACCGTTGCAGGATCTGTCAGCGGATTATATGTTCCGATTTCCTCGATAAATCTACCGTCTCTCGGATATCTTGAATCGGCAACAACTACTCTGTAAAAAGGAGCCTTCTTTGCACCCATTCTTCTCAATCTGATTTTTACTGCCATTTGTTTCACCTCCTGTAAAATACGTCTTTTGTATATCAAAGTCTTGCGACATTTAATATCTTCCTCCGAGTTTTTTCATCCTCTTCATAAGCTTTGCCTGCTTAGGTCCCGAAAATTGCTTCATAATCTGCTTCATCTGATCAAACTGCTTTAAAAGCTCATTTACGTCCTGTACGCGTGTTCCGCTTCCTTTCGCTATTCTAACCTTGCGACTGGCGGCTATAATTTTCGGATTTGCCCTCTCTTTCGGTGTCATCGATTGAATAATCGCCTCGGTGCGTTTCATTTTCTTTTCGCCGTCCGCTTCGTTTATTTTATCGAGAGCCTTTTTGTCTATGCCCGGCATCATGCCGATAAGCTGAGAGATGGGCCCCATTTTTTTGATTTGCTGCAGCTGATTTAAAAAATCCTCAAAGTCAAAAGATTGCTCACGCATTTTCTTTTCAAGCTCGCGTGCCTGCTGTTCATCAACAACCTCCTGAGCCTTGTCGATAAGCGTCATTACATCGCCCATGCCCAATATTCTGCTCGCCATACGATCCGGATGAAATGCCTCAAGCTCCGAAAGCTTTTCTCCGACCGATGCGAATTTTATCGGCTTGTCGGTAACAGCCTTTACCGAAAGTGCCGCACCGCCTCTTGTGTCGCCGTCAAGTTTG
>CAYMBZ010000052.1:0-4829 GCA_964388835.1 uncultured Lachnospiraceae bacterium | reverse complement strand
AGTTTGGACAGTATCACGCCGGTGATTTCAAGCTGTTTGTTAAAGCTTTCCGCAACATTAACCGCATCCTGACCGGTCATTGCATCCACCACAAGCAAAATTTCGTTCGGGTTTGTTTTCTCGCAAACTCCCGCAAGCTCAGCCATAAGCGGCTCATCAATATGCAAACGTCCCGCCGTATCTATGATAACCGGGTCGTTGCCGTGCTTTTTTGCATGCTCCGCCGCTCTTTGGGCAATGCTTACCGGATTTTCTCCGTTTTCGCCCTCGAAAACCGCAACGCCTATTTGGTCGCCCAAAACGCGAAGCTGTTTAACCGCCGCCGGACGATAAACGTCACAAGCAACCAGCAATGGTCTTTTATCCATTGTCTTGCGCAAATTGAGAGCAAGCTTTGCCGATGCGGTGGTTTTACCCGCACCCTGCAGACCGCACATCATAATCACCGTAGGCGGATTTTTCGCAAATTCCAGGCGCGCATTTTCCGAACCCATAAGTGCGGTAAGCTCATCGCGCACAATTTTCAGAATATTCTGAGACGGGGTCAGACTTTCCAGAACCTCCTGTCCCATCGCCTTTTCGGAAACGTTCTTTATAAAATCCTTAACTACCTTAAAGTTAACATCCGCCTCCAAAAGCGCAAGCTTTACCTCACGCATGGCATCCTTGATGTCCTTTTCGGTAATTTTACCTTTGCCTTTAAGCTTTTTGAATACGCCTGTCAGCTTTTCGCCAAGATTTTCAAATGCCACGTTTCCACCACCTTTACAGCTGCTGTTTAATTTTTTTGATTTTTTCGTTCACCGCATCATCATCCGAAATCGCTTCTATTTCCGAAACCAATCTGCTTATAGCGGCAAATCTGCCCGCCATACCGAGTTTTTCTTCAAACTCCGCAAGGTGTGCTTCACCTTGTTTAATAAAGGCATGTGCGCCTTGACGTGAAACTCCCGTTTCCGCGGCAATCTCCGCAAGGGAAAGATCTTGATTATAGTACATTTCCATAGTTTCCGCCTGCTTCGGTGTTAAAAGCTCACCGTAAAAATCCAACAGCATACTCATATGCAAATTCTTTTCCATAACCTATCACCGCGCCTTTCGGTGTAAACCAAAAAAACTTTACAGCTACTATTATACTTTATATTTTCGAATTTGTCAATAGTTTACGCAACAAAAAAACAGGAATATAAAAATATTTTTACATTCCTGTTTTTTTATACTCTCAGAAATACAAAAAAATGTTTGGAACGGATAAATCGAAGCGCGACTTTTCGCGCTATGCCCGACGCTGTGCTTCGGCACCGCGAGGGTGAGATTTATTCGTAGCAAAAAAGGCTTTCTGTTCTACCTTTTTAATACTCTTTAACGCGATATAACTCTTTTATCATTCCTCACCTTTGCGGTCCGGACTTTTTTACATTCCCTGCTTTTTATATTCCGTCATAAAGCCCCTTATCACAGAGCTCTGCAATAGCTTTCTGAACTTCTTCCTTATCTTCACGATATGTAATTCCGTACCACTTATCCTTGTTGGAATATGACTTAACTGTAGCCTTTCCGCTCTTAATAAGCTTATCCACAGTATTCGGAATCAGGCACTCATCCTTTGCAAGATTCGCATTTTTCATGAAGTCATCAAAATCCTTTTCCAACTCGGCAAAAATGTCCGGTGTGAACCCCCACAAATTCATTGAAACTTTCTGGTCAAGCGGAAGCTGAGTCCATGTCTGTCCGTCATCATCGGTATATTGAGACTTTGCATTAATTTTTGTTCTTTCAACAATATCTTTCAAATATCCGTTTTCAAGTTCACAGCAACCTCTTGCAACGGTACCGTTTTCCGAAACGGTTTTCTCAAGGTCATAGCTTACCATGCAGAAGTCAAATCCGGTTGCGTTTTGAAGGTGCTTCTGTATATCGGTAAATGCATTTGAACCGTAATAATCATCCGCATTTATAACAGCGAAAGGCTCCTTAACGGTATCCTTACAGCACAAAATCGCATGAGTTGTGCCCCACGGCTTCTTTCTGCCTTCCGGAAGATTCGAAACATCCTGCATTACATAATCAACATCGATTACCTTTTCAACCTTTTTGCCCACAAGCTCAATAAAATCATCTTTGATTTCTTCTTTTATGATAAATACTACTTTATTGAATCCTGCCTTTTTCGCATCATATACGGAGAAATCCAGCAAAACCTCTCCATTCGGTCCGATAGGTTCCATCTGCTTAAGTCCGCCGAAACGGCTACCCATACCTGCCGCCATTACTACAAGTGTTGTATTCATTACATAACCCTCCAATTTACTACATACTTATACCTTTATTATATAACCAAAATATTCTTTTGTCAACAGCTAAAGTCAAACTAAATCCCGATATCTTACGCACATTTTCGCGGATATTAAACATTTAACTCGCATATATGTAATCTAGAAACCCCGTCAAGAAAATTTTTTAATTTTTATTGCAAAATTTACTTATTTTATGTATAATTATATTATGAACCGACTTTTTAAGTCGCCGCCTGTTGACATCTGTCAAAATATTCGGGCAGAAAGGTTATGTAATTATGAAAATAAATCGTATCGGAGCAATCCTGCTCACCATTATAATGTCTGTAAATATTGCGGCATACGCGGAGAAAGCATCACCGTCACCGCCAGCATCACCCGCGGTATCGGCTTCTCCCACCCCAAAAGCATCCGCGTCCCTATCGCCATCCGCAAAAACTTCAAAAAGCAATGAGGACAATAAAAAGGATACGGCTCAAAAGAGTGACTCCGGCGAAAACAAGAGCAGTTTTCCGATACCCGCTGCCGATTCCTCAATTGTGATAGATGCAAATTCCGGCGACGTAATATATGCGCTTGAAGCCGATAAGAAGGTTTATCCCGCCGGCACATCAAACATAATGACGGCAATAATCGCCCTTGAAAACAAAAATCTCGCAGATAACTGTACCGTAACCGAGGATGCACTTGTGGGAATCACATATGACCAGCCCCAGCTCGGCATGAAAGTCGGAGAAACATATACCGTTGAACAGCTTTTGCACGCAATACTTCTTAATTCCGACAACGATGCGGCGAATGTGCTTGCCATATCTGTATCCGGCAGTATAGAGGCATTTGTTCAGAAAATGAACGAAAAAGCGGCCGTGCTCGGTCTCAGCGGAACCAATTACGCAAATGCCAACGGTTATCAGGACGAAAACCATTACACAACCGCGGCTGACACCGCAACTCTTGCGCAGTACGCAATGAAAAATCCCACATTTTCGGAAATTGTGAAAACGCAGAAATACACATTTCCTCCCACAAATATGAGAAACTCTGACAAAACCATACTCAGCACCAACCATTTGGTCAGCAGGTATAAATATCCATATCATTACTACGCCAACGCAACCGGAATTAAGTCGGGCAACAGCACAGATGCGGGATATTGTCTTGTCGCATCCGCTGTTAAAGGAAATCTTTCGATAATAAGCGTTGTTATGGGATGTAAAAATGTCGATGCAAAGGACAAGGCATATTCCTTTACCGATACAAAAAATATATTTGACTATGTTTTTGAAAATTACCAAAGCATTGTGCTTGCAAAAAAAGGTGACGTGATATATGACACAAAGGTGTCAGAAGCGAAAAATGCCGTGCGGCTTGCGCTTACGGTTGAGGAAGATATATATGTTACTCTAAAAAAATCTGCCGACCCGGAAATTATTTCAAACGAAGTTACTCTTTCCGCAGAAGCAAAAGCACCGATAGAACAGGGCGCACTTTTCGGCACGGTAACCTACTCCTACAACGGCAGAGAGCTGAAAACCGCAAATCTCATTGCCGCAAACGAAGTAAAACGCGACTTTATAGTTCACGCAATAAACAGTGTTCTCGGATTTATTTTCCACCCTGTAGTGCTGATAATTATAATTCTTGCATTCTTAATTTGGGCACGTATGAGAATCGTTCGAAACAGAAAGCGCCGTCTGCGTCACAGCAAGATGGTGTCACATCAAAATGACAGAAACGGCTATAACCACAACAATCGCGCCTACAGCCGCGAGCGGCAAGCCCCGCAGAAAAAATCCTACGACGACTACAAATGGCGCAGAAAATAAAACAGAATTGATTTTGATATGCACCTCCAAAACTAACTTTGGTGGTGCATATTATTTTTCAATGTTCTTTACAAAAATATTAAATTTCGTCTATATTTTCCGACATGTTTACAACCTCACTCCCGATGTGCGAAACACCAACTCCCGATAAATTTAATCACAACTCCGTAAAATACGAGCAAAACAAAAAGACCGAACGAATTACATCGTTCAGCCTTATAAATACTTATTCAATAATAAATTCGCTACTTGGAATGACTTCTGCTTCACATATAGGAACAAATTCTGATAAGCTATTCCAAACCATAACCTTAACTTCGTCGATATCACCGCTTAACGTGATACTTACCTCGTTGAAATCATAAATATTATTACTAAGCGTTACAAATCTGTCCCTTTTATATGCGGCAATTATGATATGGCATTCTCCACAAGATTACATCAATGCATTTGTTCGTTATGGAGAAATTTTCTGAAATGTGTAACACATCATTGACAAACCTACATTTGAAAACAATTCGTCAATATTACAAAGAAGATATCACTCATCATTGGACTTCGCTTCAGTTACGCTATTGCTGGTGGTCTTTTCGGATTAAACAGCATTTGCTCTACTTGCAGAACATATCCCAACAAGTGTGAATGCAACAATTCCCTCTACATTTTACTTAACTATCCTACTTACCAAATACCACCTCAATTAGCT
>CAYMBZ010000051.1:0-10160 GCA_964388835.1 uncultured Lachnospiraceae bacterium | reverse complement strand
TACTCGTAATAAAATATGCCGGAATGTAACACATCTATTGTAAACCTACAATTTTTATGAATATTTTTTTAAAAAAGTCTTGACAAATCGCATTAAAGCGAATATAATAGAAGCGATGTCTGCTATTTACGGATTTTTTCGGGTGTTTAGCGGATTTAAGATTCAAAATATCGGGAGGTGTTCACAAGATGAAGAGAACTTATCAGCCTAAAAAACGTCAGAGAGCTAAGGAACACGGTTTCAGAAAAAGAATGGCTACTGCTTCCGGCAGAAAAATTTTAGCTAAGAGAAGATTAAAGGGCAGAAAGAAATTGTCAGCATAAAATTAAGGCGAGAAGTAAAAAGGCTATTTACCTTATGCTTTTTGCCTTTTTTAATAATTTCAATACTGCCCAAGCGGGTTGTACCCGCTTTTTTGCGTAATGGAAATTACATATTTTTCGTTGACGTTGTACTAAGATTGAGAAAATTATGAACAACACAGAAACTCTAAAGCTTAATAAGGATTTTAAGCGCCTTTACTACCGCGGTAAGTGCATTGTGGCGTATTCCGTAGTTATTTACGTGCAAAAAAATCGTCTTGGGTACAATCGTCTCGGGCTTACCTGCGGAAAGGTAATAGGAAAGGCGAATAAGCGTAATCGCGCAAAAAGGCTCATGAGAGAAAGCTTTCGGGCGGTTTCTCCGAAACTTTCGTTGGGATATGACATTGTTATTGTTGCGCGTACCCGCATTAACGGAAAAAAATGCGCTCAGGTTTTAAAGGATGTCCGATACGCTTTTTCAAAGCTCGATATGATTGTATAATTATGAAGAAAATTCTTATTTTTGCAATAAAATTTTATCAAAAAAATTTGTCCGGCTTAAAATCTGCACCAAGTTGCAGATTTATTCCCACTTGTTCCGAATATGCCGCCGAGGCAATCGAAAAATACGGGGCATTAAAGGGGAGTCGGCTTGCGCTTCTGCGCATTTTAAAGTGCCACCCTTTTCATAAAGGCGGCTATGACCCGTTGCCGTAATTTCGGCACCGACACAGAAAGGAACAAACATATGAAATTAAGCTTATTTGAACTTTGCATCACACGTCCCCTCGGATTTATAATCCGAATGATTTATGAGTGCGTGCAAAATTACGGTCTTGCAATTATTTTGTTTACCGTTCTTATCAAGCTTTTGCTTCTGCCGCTTCAGATAAAATCGCAAAAAGCAATGAAGCGTCAGCAAAAAGTTCAGCCAATAATCGCCGAGCTTCAGAAAAAATATGCCAACGACCAGCAAAAGCTTCAACAGGAAATGATGAAGGTTTATAAGGAAAATAACGTGAGCATGTCCGGCGGATGTCTGCCTCTTCTCATTCAGCTCCCCGTTCTCTATGCACTTTACCGCGTTATTCAGAGACCGCTTACTTATATAAGAGGTGTGAACTTTACAAACGAAACCGTTATAGAAAACGTTAAGCAGGTTATGAGTCAAATACAGGAAAAATTTCCGGACGTTATAGGCAATCTTGCAAGCGCGACGGTTGAACAGATCAATGCAACATATCAAATTCAACTCTCCACCTGGGCGGAAAAGCTCGGAAGGGCAAAAGAGCTTGCATGGGATATTAACTTTAACTTTTTGGGGCTTGACTTGTCGGGTCTACCGAGTAAATCATTAAACGCAATCATGTCCGGCAATTTCAGCGATATGGGTACAGTTCTTTTGATATTGATACCGATATTTGCCATTCTTACAACATGGGTTTCCATGAAGTATTCACAGAGTATGACGGCGGCAAACACAAGCTCAAATGAAGAAAATCCGGCGCAGTCAATGACTAAGTCAATGAACCTTATGATGCCTATTATGACGGGATTTTTCACTTTTACGCTTCCATCGGGAATAGGCATTTATTGGATTATTTCAAGCCTTATGCAAATGGTTCAGCAATTTATTTTAAACAAAATTATTGATAGAAAAGAGGATGATTTCGTTGTTAAAGTACCTGAAAAAAACAGAAAAAACAGCAAAAAGCGTAGATGAAGCAAAGGCTCTCGCGCTTGATGCCCTCGGTATAAATGAAGAAGATGCAATAATCGAAGTTCTTGAAGAGGGAACAAAAGGATTTTTGGGAATAGGCGCAAAGGGTGCCCGCGTTTCGGCAGAAGCAAAGGACGTAAATGCTCTTGTTGCAAAAACATTTCTTTCGGAAGTGTTTAAGGCAATGGGCATGGAGGTTGAAGTTGATGCAAAAACCGGCAGTGATGCCGTAAACGTTGAAATGAGCGGCGAGCACATGGGAATCGTAATCGGTAAGCATGGCGATACTTTGGATGCTCTCCAGTATCTCACATCGCTTGTTGTAAATCATGAAGCGGAGGATCGTGTGCGCGTTATTTTGGATACTGAAAATTATCGTTCAAAACGCCAAAGCGCGCTCCTGTCTCTTTCAAAAAGACTTGCGGACAAAGTTGCAAAAAGCGGCAGAAAGTATACTTTGGAGCCGATGAATCCTTATGAAAGACGTATAATTCATTCAAGTCTACAAGGCAATGATAAAGTTTGCACATTTTCTGTGGGTGAAGAACCTTACCGAAAGGTTGTTATTGCGCCGAAAGCAGTATCAAGACCGCATATTTCGTCAAAAATTGCGGCAGAATACAGACAGCATAATCCGAACAAGCATAAGAGTTTTGATGATTTTCTGTCGGAAAATACAGAGGATTGATTCCGTTTAAAATTGATGTCTTAGAACCTTTGACATCAATTTTTATTGAGGAAAGGAGATAAATTATGTCAGGACATTCGAAATGGAGTACCATTAAAAGAAAAAAAGGCGCAAATGATGCGCAAAGAGCAAAAATATTTACAAAAATAGCACGCGAAATTCTTGTTGCGGTTAAAGCGGGCGGACCTGAGCCGGAGAACAATTCCGCGTTAAAGGACGCAATTTCAAAGGCACGCGCGGCGAATATGCCAAATGACAATATCAGCAGAACCATCAAAAAGGCGGCGGGCTCTGCAGACGGTGACAACTATGAAACAATTACCTACGAGGGATATGGTCCGAGCGGAGTTGCCGTAATCGTAGATGCTCTTACCGATAACCGAAACAGAACGGCGGCAAATATTCGTCACTGCTTCGATAAATTCGGAGGCAATATGGGAACAACGGGCTGTGTAGGCTTTATGTTCGACCAAAAGGGCGTTATAGTAATCGAAAACGACGGAATTGATGAGGACGAAATTACGATGGACGCCCTGGAAGTGGGTGCGGATGATATTTCGGTGGAAGAGGATTGTATCGAAATAACAACAGCTCCGGAGGATTTCCATGCTGTGCGCGATGCTCTGGAAGAAAAATATACGCTTTCATCTGCGGAAATTTCTATGATTCCGCAGACAATGACGCAGCTTACCGATGATGACAATATAAAAATGATGTCAAAAATGCTGGAAAGCCTTGAGGATGACGATGATGTGCAGAATGTATATCATAACTGGGATATGCCGGAGGATATGGAATAAATCCATTACTTGCACGGCTTTGGAAAAGGTGCGGAGTAACCATTGTTTATATTTATGGGATTTAAACATTTTCCTATCCAAATAATAGTCAAAAAATTGCCCCTTTACCGAAGAAAACGGTAAAGGGTTTTTTTAATGAAAAGTAATTTTCATTAAAAAGGCGCGTATTTTTTTAAAGTATTATTATCCTTTAGCTGTGTGGCGCTTTTTGGCGAAGTTTACGGAAGATAAGGTAAATTCTCTGCCGTTTAAGTAATTCAATATTCCCGCATCTGCGGTAAAATTGAATTTGAGTTTGTAGGAATACAGTGCCTGACCGTCATAGGGAAAGCGATTGTTAATTTCATTGGTGCCGTATTTGCCGTCTCCGAGCAAAGGATGCCCTAAAAAAGCAAAGCCGGCGCGGATTTGGTGGGTTCTTCCGGTTTCCAAAACCGCCTCTACCTCGGAATAATCCGCGTATTCGCGAATAACTCGATAATGGGTGCAAAAATATTTTGCGCCGGGCTTTTTGGAGGTATAAACAAACACTTGTTTTTTTTGTTCATCCTTAAAAATATAACCGCTGATATCGCCGTTTTTTTTCTCCAAATGCCCGTAAATAAGGCAGATATATGCTTTTTCAAGCTCTCGGTTCTTGATTTTTTCATTCAAAATTCTAAGGGATGGGGCATTTTTTGCCGCAATCACAATCCCGCCCGTGTTTCGGTCAATTCTGTTGCAGAGAGCCGGAACAAAGGTATTTTCCTTTTCGGGGAAATATTCCCCTTTTCGCCAAAGATAGCTCTTTATTTGCTCTATAAGGGTATCGGTATTGCCATTTTCGTCGGCATGAACGCACATTCCCTGCTTTTTGTTTACCAGCAATATATTTTCATCTTCATAAACAATATCAAGTTTTGGAATAATTGACATGAACGCCGTATCGGGGTCGGGGGTTTCAAAAAACTCATCCTTTAAATACAGCGCCAGACAATCACCCTCGCTTAGTTTAAAAGCTCCGTCTTTTATATGTTTACCGTTCACGCGCACGCAATTTTTTCTGAGACTTTTATAAAGCATGGATTGAGGCATGGCGGGACAGATTTTGGTTAAAAATTTATCCAGGCGCATGCCGGCGCTGTTTTTGTCCACAACGATTTCTTTCAAATAATTTCCTCCTTTTGCTCTCGGTAAGAGGCAATTTTAATTTTTTGTAACAAATCTCAATAATATATTGTAACACATCCCAAAGTATGATACAATACCCTTGACTATGTTTTTTTATGTGAAAGGAAAAAGAAAATGGGATTATTTTTTAATTACGATAAACCGGGAAAGGGCGTAAATAAGGACGCGCCGAAGAAAAAGGGATTTTTTCTGTTTGCGGAGCTGGTATGGAGAAAGCTCGGAAAGCTGTTCTGCGTAAATATGCTTCACTTTTTGGTGAGCTTGCCGGTTATTGCGCTGTATGCATTTTTGTTTTTGGGGCTTCTTTCGGGACTTCTTCCGGAGGATGGTGAAGGCGGCGGAATAGCTGTATATCAGCTGGCTCTCTATCTTACGGCGATGATTACGATTTTATGGGGAACGGGACCCGCTTCTTGCGGCCACACATATATTTTGCGGAATTTTGCCAGAGAGGAACATGTTTTTCTCACTTCCGACTTTTTTGAAAAAATCAAGGAAAATATCGGTCGCGGTATAATAATTATAGTTTTTGATGTTATTGCACTGTTTTTGGGTGTAAATGCAATATCATTTTATTGGAAGCTTGCCGCTTCCGGACATAAAATAGGAATTTATATGGCGGCTGTTGTGGTGATTTTTCTGATGGTATATACATACATGCATTTTTATATGTATCAGTTTACTGTTACATTTGAGGGAAATCTTCGCAACACGCTGAAGAACAGCATTATAATGGCTATGGCTTCACTGCCGATGAATATAATTCTTACCATAATTACAGCGTTTTTGACATATTTTGTATTTTGCAGACTTACACCTGTTGCAATACTGCTTGTGTGCTTCTTGATTTGGATAACCTTAATGCGATTTGCAATAGATTTTTACACCGCAAGGGTTATCAAAAGAAAGCTGATACAGGATGCGGACAAGGACGGTGAGGAATAAATGCCTGAAGAATTTTTGGAAAAATTTGATGTTGCGGTAATCGGAGCCGGACATGCGGGAATTGAAGCAGCGCTTGCATCTGCGAGACTCGGAATGAAAACGGTTATGTTCTCAATCAGCCTTGATGCTATAGGAAATCTACCATGTAACCCCAGTATAGGCGGAACCGCAAAGGGACATCTTGTACGCGAAATAGATGCCTTGGGCGGAGAAATGGGTAAAGCGGCGGATGCAACCTTTATTCAATCGAAGATGCTTAATGTGGGCAAAGGCCCGGCGGTACATTCGCTGAGATGCCAGATTGACCGAAAGAGCTATCATCGCGAAATGAAAAAACGTCTTGAAAATCAACACAATTTGTTGGTAAAACAGGCGGAAATCACGGAAATTCTGTTTGATGAAGAAAATAATGTGCGAGGTGTGGTTACGCATCTGGGCACAAAATACGGAGCCCGCGCGGCAATAATTGCTACCGGCACTTACCTTAAGGGAAAAATAATGATTGGAGAATTCGAGCAGGAGGCGGGGCCGGACGGCATGTTTCCGGCAAATAAATTGTCCGCGTGCCTTAAAAATAATGGAATAGAAATCAGACGATTTAAGACCGGGACACCGGCACGAATTCACGGAGACAGCTTAAATTATGCCGAAATGGAGAGAGAAGAGGGTGATGAGCATATTGTTCCTTTTTCTTTTGAGACTGAAAATCCGGGCGAAAATACGGCATATTGCTGGATGACATACACAAATAGCGAAACCCATAAGGTTATTACGGACAACCTTGACAGAACTCCGACTTACAGCGGAAGAGTTGAGGGTGTGGGTGCAAGATATTGCCCATCTATCGAGGATAAGGTCGTTAAGTTCAGCGATAAACCGCGGCACCAACTTTTTATGGAACCCATGGGCGGTGACACGCGTGAAATGTATGCTCAAGGGATATCAACCGGTCTGCCGGAGGATATTCAGCTTAAAATGCTAAGAACCATAAAAGGGCTTGAAAATGCCGAAATAATGCGCCCGGCGTATGCAATCGAATATGATTGCTGTGACCCGTCACAGTTGTATGCAACTCTTGAGTTCAAGGATTGGCACGGTCTTTACGGCGCAGGTCAGTTTAACGGCACAAGCGGATATGAGGAGGCGGCGGCACAGGGACTTATTGCCGGGGTTAATGCCGCGCTGAAGCTTAAGGGCGAGTCACCGGTAGAGCTTCAAAGATGTGACGGATATATAGGAACGCTGATTGATGATTTGGTAACAAAGGGCACCAACGAGCCATATCGAATGATGACCTCGCGGAGTGAGTACAGATTGCTTTTAAGACAGGACAATGCCGACGAAAGATTGACACCGATTGGCTACAGAGTAGGACTTATTTCCGAAGAGCGTTATGAAAAATTTTGCAAAAAAATGGAAATGATTGATGCCGAAATAAAAAGACTCGGCGAAGTCTCACTGCGGCCGTCAGAAATCAATCCGATTTTGGAAAAGTACGGAACGACCCCCGTTAAGGTGGGAATCAAAATGTCCGATATTTTAAAAAGACCGGAGATGACATATGAAAGGCTGGCAGAGGTGGACAAAGAAAGACCGAATTTACCTTACGCTGTCTGCGAGGAAACGGAAATCCGCATTAAATATGACGGATATATCAAACGACAGGAACAGCAGGTTGAGCAGTTTAAAAAAATGGAAAACAAGCTGTTGCCTGAGGATTGCGATTATTCGGATATTCACGGTCTGCGCCTTGAAGCGCGGCAGAAGCTTAATAAAATAAAGCCTAAGTCTTTGGGACAGGCTTCGAGAATTTCAGGAGTATCGCCCAGCGATGTTTCTGTGCTTATGGTTTGGCAAAAAAGCTTGAAAAAATAATGTTAAAGGGAGGATTACCGCGTGCTTTTTAATTCGATTCAATTTTTAATATTTTTTCCTATCGTAACGCTGGTGTACTTCCTTATACCGCACAAGGTAAGATATCTGTGGTTGCTGACGGCAAGCTACTATTTCTATATGTGCTGGAATCCCGAATATGCACTGCTTATGGCAACTTCAACTTTTATAACCTGGCTGAGCGGCATATTTATCGACAGACGGAAAACTCAGCTTGCACGAAAAGTAACCGTCGGGATAAGCTTTGCGCTTAATCTTGCAATATTGTTCTATTTTAAATATTTCTATTTTACAATGGACAATATTAATGCACTGCGCGCATTTTTGGGGATGTCCGCGCTTGTACCGAGATTTGATGTCGTTCTGCCGGTTGGGATATCCTTTTACACATTTCAAGCGCTGTCCTATACCATGGATGTTTACCGAAAGGAGCTTGCGCCGGAAAAAAATCCACTGAAGTATGCGCTGTTTGTGTCATTCTTCCCTCAGCTTGTGGCGGGGCCGATTGAAAGGTCAACAAATTTGATGTCGCAGATATATGAAAAGCACAGTTTTGACTATAACCGCATGAGGAGCGGTCTTTTGTTGATGATGTGGGGCTTCTTTTTAAAACTTGTGATTGCGGACAGGACAGCGATTTTGGTGAATACCGTTTATGATGCCGCGGAAAATTACAGCGGAATTATGCTGGCGGCCGCAACCGTTGCTTTTGCGGTGCAGATTTACTGCGACTTTGCTTCCTATTCAATTATAGCGAAAGGCTCGGCAAAGGTAATGGGTTTTGAGCTTATGTCAAATTTCGAACAGCCGTATTTTTCGGTATCGATTGCGGAATTTTGGAGGAGATGGCACATTTCTCTGTCGAGCTGGTTCAGGGATTATTTATACATTCCTCTCGGTGGAAACAGAAAGGGCAAGTTCAGAAAATATCTGAATTTGATGACGGTATTTTTGGTGAGCGGCTTGTGGCACGGCGCAAGCTGGAATTTTGTAATCTGGGGCGCTGTGCACGGGATTTATCAGATTGCGGGAGGTATAAGCGCCAATCTGCGCAGATTTTGCTGTGCGGTTTTGAATATAGACCGAAAAACGGAGCATTATAAGTGGTTTCAGCGCGGAATAACCTTTGTGCTGGTGTGTTTTGCGTGGATTTTCTTCCGCAGTGAAAGCCTTTCGCAGGCAGTATTTATATTAAAAAAGATTTTCACAGCATTTGAGCCATGGTCAATATACGGCGGCGGATTGTGCTCTATGGGGCTTGATGACGCAAATATTGCGGTGCTTGCGGCGGCGTTGATGATTTTGATTTTCGTAAGCTCATGTGAATACAAGGGAATGTCTCTTTGTGAAAAAATCGAATCAATGCACCTTTTTGCAAGATGGCCGCTGTACCTTGCGCTTATCTTCAGCGTGCTGATTTTCGGGATTTATGGACCGGGCTTTGCGGCAAGTCAGTTTATATATTTTCAATTTTAAAGGGGGTTGTTATATGAAAAAAGCGGTTAAAATGATTGCGTTCATCTTAATATTTTTATTGTTTTTTTCATATGCCGACAGACTTTTGAGCAGAAAATCCACCGAGGGCTGGTGGAACGTTACGGCGAAAATCGACGGGTTCTATAACAGCCCAAAGGAGGAGTATGACGTAATTTATTTCGGCTCATCAAACACATATTGCAGTTTTAATCCGCTTGCCATATGGGAAAAGACAGGGGTTAAGTCCTATGTTTTTGCGACACAGCAGCAACCGGTGTGGGCAACCTATCATTATATGGAAGATGCATTTAAGCGGCAGACACCGGACGTTGCGGTAATGGATGTTCTTATGCTGTCAAAAAATGAAGAATACTATGATGACGGAGTTAATTATACCTTTTGCGACAATATGCCCTTTTCTGTCAATAAACTGAAGCTTGTAGAGACATCCGCGCCAAAGGGTGAGCGCTTTAATTTGATGTGCCGCTTTATGAAGTATCATTCGCGCTGGAATGAGCTTGAAAAACAGGATTTTATTTACAGAAAAAAGAATATGTCGGATTATTCAAAAGGATTTTATGTGCTGACAAGTGAATTTGATACGGGAGCGAGAGAGGATGTTTCAAAGGAGAACGGGATTGAGGAGCTTTCCGAAAAAAATCTGAAGTACCTTAATAAGATAATAGACTTGTGCGAGGAGAGCGGAACCGAGCTTCTTTTGGTAAAAACACCGTCAAATGCCACTTGTGAAGAAAAACGATATTATAACGCCGTTGAGCTTTTGGCTGAGGAACGGGGTGTGGCTTTTACGGATTATAATGAATGTTATGATGAAATCGGTTTGGATAAAAAGCATGATTTTTACGATGAAACTCACTTAAATGTTCGTGGTGCGGGTAAATTTACCGAATATTTTATAGAAAACACCGCGTATTTTGACGGAAAAAATCGCAGTGATAATGATTGGCAGTACGAATGGGAGACCTTTTTGGAGGAGGGGAAAAAAGAATAAATCCGCCGCCTTCTAATAAGAAAATATTTTTGAAAAAAGTATTGACAAGCTGTGTTTTTTTTGATATAATAAAATACGTTGTAAAGATATTTGTTCGGAGAGATGTCTGAGCGGTTGAAAGAGCCGGTCTTGAAAACCGGTGACGTGCGAG
>CAYMBZ010000050.1:0-10878 GCA_964388835.1 uncultured Lachnospiraceae bacterium | reverse complement strand
TTACTCGTAATAAAATATGCCGGAATGTAACACATCTATTGTAAACCTACAATGAAAAGTATCGCTTTTCGCCCGGAAATGTTGACATTAAAGAAATTTTGCTATATAATAAATAGGATAAAATGGCATAGTTTTCGGGATAGCCCGACGCAGAAAGTAAAATAAATATACGAAAGGCAATGGAAAAATGGAAAAATACGGAGTAAACGAAATAAGAGAGAAATTTTTGAGTTTTTTTGAATCAAAGGGATGCCTGAGATTGGGCAGTTTTTCGCCTGTACCGAAGAATGATGCAAGCTTGCTTTTGATTAATTCGGGTATGGCGCCCATGAAAAAGTGGTTTACGGGAGCGGAAATTCCGCCCAAAAAGCGTGTGACCACATGTCAGAAGTGTATTCGTACCCCGGACATTGAATGTGTCGGAAAAACAGCGCGTCACGGTACTTTTTTTGAAATGCTCGGAAACTTTTCTTTCGGAGATTATTTTAAGCATGAGGCGATTGCGTGGGGTTGGGAGTTTCTGACAAAGGTTATGGGCTTGCCCGAGGATAAGCTGTGGATTACCGTTTACGAAGAGGACGACGAGGCAAGAGATATCTGGATTAATGAAATCGGAGTAAATCCCGAGCATGTTGTAAAAATGGGTAAGGCGGACAACTTCTGGGAGCACGGAACAGGTCCCTGTGGACCTTGCTCGGAAATTCATGTAGACCGCGGAGAAGAATACAGCTGTGGCCCGGATTGCAAGCTCGGATGCGATTGCGACCGCTTTATGGAGGTATGGAACCTGGTATTTACCCAGTTTGATAAGGATGAGGACGGAAATTACAATCGTCTTGCAAATCCCAATATCGATACCGGTATGGGATTGGAACGCCTTGCCGCAATTATGCAGGGCGTAGAGAATTTGTTTGAAGTTGACACCGTAAGAAATATCATGAACCACATTTCGAAAATTGCGGGAGTTGAATACAAAAAGGATGCAAAAACCGACGTATCTTTAAGAGTTATAACCGACCATATACGAAGCACGGTTATGATGGTTTCGGACGGTGTTATTCCGTCAAATGAGGGCAGAGGATACGTTCTGCGCAGACTTTTAAGACGTGCGGCACGCCATGGCAAGCTTCTTAACATTAAGGGAGAATTTTTGTACGAGGTTGCCGATACCGTAATAAACGAGTCATCACAAGGATATCCGGAGCTTGCGGAGAAGCGTGAATATATTCGTAAGATTATACGTATCGAGGAGGAGCGCTTTGCAAAGACTATAGACAACGGTCTAACGATTTTGAACGAATACATCGATGAAATTAAGAAAAATGGCGAAAAGGTTCTTTCGGGAGAAAAGACCTTTAAGCTGAACGATACCTACGGTTTCCCGGTTGACCTGACGGTTGAAATCTGCGAGGAGGCAGGTATTTCGGTTGACCGCGAGGGTTATGAGCGAGAACTTGCAGTGCAAAAGGAAACCGCAAGGAATGCCAGAAAGGACGGTTCCAGCTGGGATGATAACGAAAGCTACAGCTTCGACAATGCTCAGCCTACGGAATTTATCGGCTATGATACTTTGACCGGCGAGTCCGAAATTGTGGGAATTGCCGCCGAAGGTGAAATCGCTTCGGAAATACACGAGGGTGAAAACGGAATTATCGTAACGGCAGTTTCTCCTTTTTACGCCGAAATGGGCGGACAAGCCGGCGATAAGGGTAAAATAATCAAAAACAACGCTGAAGCGAAAATTATAGATACAAAGAAAAACGGCAACGGTGTTTATATGCATATTGCGGAGGTTGTATGTGGAAGCTTTGCAAGCGGGGATCAGGTAACGCTGAAAGTTTGCGGCAAAAACAGAACGGCAATAGGCAGAAACCACAGCGCAACGCACCTTCTTCATAAGGCACTTAAAGAGGTTTTGGGAAGCCATGTTGCGCAGGCCGGTTCAGAGGTGAATTCAAAGCATTTGAGATTTGACTTCTCACACTTTGAGGCAATGACCGGAGATGAGCTGAAGCTTGCGGAGAAAAAAGTAAATGAGGCTATACTTTCGGCACTGCCGATAACGGTACGCGAACTTCCCATAGAGGAAGCAAAGAAATTGGGAGCGGAGGCTCAGTTCGGTGAAAAATACGGCGATGTTGTACGCGTGGTGGCAATGGGCGATTACTCGGTTGAATTCTGCGGCGGTACACATCTTAAAAACACTGCGGAAATCGGGCTTTTCAAGCTTATTTCCGAATCGGGTGTTGCGGCAGGCACAAGGAGAATAGAGGCTGTAACCGGCGAGGGTGTGCTTGAATATATCGCAAAAAGAGATGAATTGATAGCAAAAACCGCTTCGGCATTAAAGGCAAACAATATAAATGAAATAGACATGAAGGCTGAACAGCTTTCTGCCGAGGTTAAGGATATTAAGAAAAAGCTGGAGGCACTTAATGCAAAAATGGCTTCCGGCAAGCTTGACGATATTTTGAAGAACAAGGTTGAAATCGGCGGAGTTGCCGTGGCTTGCGGACAGGTTGACGGTCTTTCGGCAGGAGATTTGAGAACTTTGGGCGACAGCTTAAAGGAGAAAATGGGATGTTCCATAGCTGTGCTGGCTTCGGGCAGTGAAGAAAAGATTGCGTTCCTGGCAACGGCTACAAAGGATGCTGTAGCTAAGGGTATTCATGCCGGAAAGATAATTAAAGAAATAACCGCAATAGCAGGCGGAAGCGGCGGCGGAAAGCCGGATATGGCACAGGGCGGCGGAAAGGACAAGGACAAGATTTCTGAGGCTTTAGGTGCGGCAAGCAAAATTATTGAGGAACAGCTGGGGTAAATATGGACGGCGTAATAGTAATTGATAAGCCGATAGGCAGAACCTCACATGATATGGTGAATTTTGTGAGGAGGCTTTTCGGAATAAAAAAGGTCGGTCATACGGGAACACTTGACCCGGATGCAAGCGGTGTACTGCCGATTTGCATAGGAAAAGCCACAAAGGCGGCAGATATGCTTACCGCGGCGGATAAGGCATACAGCGCACAGCTTGTTTTGGGCATGACCACCGACACACAGGATGCTTCGGGAGAAATTTTGACCGAACAGCCCGTTTTGGCAGAAAAATCGGATATAGAAAAAGTCATTAAAAGCTTCATAGGTGAAATCGAACAGATTCCGCCTATGTTTTCTGCTTTAAAAAGGGACGGAAAAAAGCTGTATGAACTGGCGCGGCAAGGGATAACGGTTGAACGAAAAAAACGCAAAATTAAAATTTTCGATATTTCGGTTCAAAAAATTGATTTGGAAAACGGAACGGTGGATATAGATGTCAGCTGTTCAAAGGGGACGTATATCCGCACTCTTTGCGAGGATATCGGGACGGCACTTGGGTGCGGCGCTTACATGAATACTTTAAGGCGCACAAAAAGTGCGGATTTTGTGATAGAGGAAAGCTTTTTACCGGAGAAGCTTTTGGAGATGAAAGAAGCGGGAACGCTTGAAAACGCAATAATTCCGGTAGACAGATTGTTTCGGAACTACGACCAAGTGGTGCTTAACGAAACTTTATCGGAAAAAGCGAAAAACGGTGTAAAAATACGAAAGAAATGGCTTTCGGAGGGCGCGATTTATCGGGTTTATGATGAAAACGGAATTTTTCTGTGCCTTTCGCAGTATTTAAACGGGGAGCTTGTGCTTGAAAAGGCATTTTGGAGTTGATTGGAGCGATACATGAAAATTTATCATTACATTGAGTTTAACGGATGTAAAAATACCGGAGTACCGATTTTGGTGGGCAAATCTTCGGAAGAATTCTTTGATTTGATACGTGATGTAAACGGTGCGCTTGCAGTCGGCGGAACAGAGACAGGAAAATTTTCCGGGACAACAATCTGTCTCGGTTGTTTTGACGGTGTGCACAGGGCGCACAGAGCGCTGTTTAAATGCGCTGAACAAAATTCTTCTCGATGGGGAGTTTTGCTCTTTAACCGAAATATCAAAGGTGCGGGCGTACTGACAACTTTTTATGAAAAGATAAAGCTTTTGGAGGGGCTCGGCGCGGATTATGCGGTTGTAGCGGATTTTTCGGAGAGTTTCATGCGTAGGTCTCCCGAAGATTTTGTTGTATTTTTAAAGAACACGCTTAAGGTTTCGGGAGTTGTTGCCGGATACGATTACAGGTTCGGTTACAAAGCCGCGGGGGACAGCGAGCTTTTGCGGGAGTTATGCGGAAAATACGGAATTTCGGCGCATATCGCAGCAGCTGAATGTGACTGCGGAATACCGATAAAGAGTACCAAAATACGCTCTTTTATCGAAAATGGAGATATTATTTCGGCAAATCGTTTGCTGGGGTATGAATATACCGTTTGCGGCGAAGTGATAAATGGCTTCGGAAACGGCAGAAAAATGGGAATACCAACGGCGAATTTAGCGTATAATTGCGAGAAGTTGCTCCCGTGTGATGGGGTGTATGCGGGAAAAGCCTTTGACAGGATTGCGGTTATAAATATAGGCAAAAATCCGACATTTTCCGCATCCGAGCGTACTGTTGAGGTACATTTGCCGGACTACAGCGGCGATTTGTACGGAAAATATGCCGAAGTGAGCTTTTATGAGCGGCTTCGGGGGGATATTAAATTTAAAAGCAAGGAAGAATTGGTTGCGCAGATTAATCATGATATAGAATATGTAAAGGAGAAAGGCGGAGAATATTATGGCAAAGAGAACTTTAACCGAAATGACATATGAAAGAGCAAAGGCGGGTATGGAAAAAAGGGCTGAAACGATTGCATCACTTGAAAAAAAAGGTGTGCTTTTTATTAATCCCGAGACCTGCTATGTTGAGCCGAGTGTAAAAATCGGAAAAGGCACAGTTGTTGAGCAGAACGTAATGCTCCAAGGCGAAACCGAGATAGGCGAAAACTGCATAATCGGCATGGGCAGTAAGTTGGTAAATACAAAAGTGGGCGATGAATCCGAGCTTCTTTCCGCAATGAGCGTGGATGCGGTTTTGGGAAACGGCGTTCTTGTCGGACCCTTTGCGTACATTCGCCCGGGAAGCAAAATCGCGGATGATGTAAAGGTGGGAGATTTTGTCGAGGTTAAGAACGCAGTTATAGACGAGGGTACAAAAATTGCGCATTTAACATATGTCGGTGACAGCGATGTGGGTAAAAATGTTAATTTCGGGTGCGGTACCGTTACTGTAAACTATGACGGTAAAAACAAACACAGATGTAAAATCGGCGACAATTCGTTTATCGGATGTAACACAAATCTCGTTGCGCCGGTAACGGTCGGAGACAGCGCGTATACCGCCGCGGGTTCCACAATTACAGATGAAGTGCCGGATAAATCACTTGCTATAGCAAGAGCGCGTCAGGTTAACAAAACAGGTTGGAAGGATAAAAGGGATTAAGCTATGTATTTGGTTGCGGGACTCGGAAATCCGGGAAAGCAGTATGATATGACAAGGCATAACATCGGCTTTGAGGTCATAGATTATATGGCAAGGGAGCACGGCGTTAAAATAAAAAAACTGAAATTTAAGGGGATATACGGCGAAACAAATATCTGCGGCGAAAAGGTGATTTTGCTGAAGCCGCAAACTTATATGAACCTGTCGGGCGACAGTATATGTGAATTTGCCTCATTTTTTAAAATTCCAACCGAGAATATTATCGTGATAAACGACGATATTTATTTGGATGCGGGAAAATTGCGTATAAGAAAAAGTGGGTCCGCCGGAGGGCATAACGGTCTGAAATCGATTATATCGCGGCTTTCGACGGAAAATTTTCCGAGAATAAGAATCGGTGTCAATTCTGCAGAAAGAAAGGAAGCTGACCTTGCGGATTTTGTGCTTGCGCGTTTTTCAAAGGCGGAAATACCGGTGCTGGAGGAGGCTATCATCAAAGCGAGCCGCGCCGCGGAGGAAATAATAGCAAACAATATTGACAGCGCAATGAACAAATATAACGGATAATCATTTTCGCGGATGACGCAGAGGGTGATGTGAGAAATGGAAAATTTTATGAATTTTAAAAACTTATTGTCGGAATATCGCGAATATTCCGACTTTTGTGCTGCACTGAAAAAGGGAGAAACTCCGATTTCGGCGGCAGGTGTGGTGCAATCGGCAATGCCGCATTTTATTTTTGAAACAGCGGAGAATAAAAAAACTTTGGTCATAACCTACAGCGATGCCGAGGCAAAACAGCTCGTGCATGACATGAAGTTGTACACCGACCGAGTGTTTTTGTTCCCGTCAAAGGAGTATGTTTTTTTTAGTACCGATGCCAGAAATCGCCATGATGAGTATGAAAGATTGAAAGCGTTGGCAAACATTAAAAACGGCGGAATTGCGGTTGCATCGATTGAATCGGCTTTGCAGTATACCATACCGAGAGCGACACTTGATGAGTATATGCTCACCCTGTCCTTTGATGATGAATATGACCTTGATGAGTTTTCGGAGCGCTTGGTAAAAATGGGATATGTACGCGAGGAAGAGGTTTCGGGAAAAGGGCAGTTTGCACTGCGCGGCGGAATTTTGGATATTTTTTCTCCTCAGTGCGAAAATCCTGTGCGTGTGGAATTTTTTGATACGCAGATAGATTCCATGCGCGAGTTTGACAGCGATACTCAGCGGTCAATCGAAAATATCGATGAATGTACGATTCTTCCTTGCCGAGAGCTTATCGGCTATGACAAGGACGCTCTTTTAGAGCGCCTTTTTAAAGAAAAGGAAAGACTAAAAAAAACCGATTTCACCGTGGCGTCAGAAAGTATCGAGGCGGATATTGAAATTTTGGAAAACAACGGAGAAATAAGCTCGGATTGCAGATATATCGGAATTATCTTTGAAAATATACCGACCGTTGCGGACTATTTTGATTCGGAGTCCCTTATTTTCCTCCTTGAACCGAAAAGAATCGCCGAACGCGCAAAGACCGTTTCATGGGCGAGAGGTGAAATTATCGAGGATTTGTCGGTAAAAGGACTTGTTCTGCCGGGATATACGAAACTTTGGGTGGAATATTCCGAGCTAGCTTTGAGGCTTCAAAATCTGCCGCTTATATCCCTTAATTCGCTTACTCATTCAGCGGTGGATTATACCTATAAGTCGATATTTAATTTTGATACAAAAACTACGGTGTCATTGCACGGTAAAATGGAATACCTGTATGATGACCTCGCCGTTCGTCAAAAAAGAGGCGAAACAGTCGCGGTGCTTGCTTCAAACAAAAGCCGCGGAGAAAATCTTGCGGGAACCCTTAGCGAAAAGGGAATAAAATGCCGATATATTGATGGGGATGTGAGCTTTGAAAAGGGCGAAATCGTAATAATAAAAGGCGATGCGGGAAAGGGATTTGAATATCCCGATATTAATTTTATTTTGATTTCCGACAGGGAAATTTTCGATTCGAATTCAAAGAAGACACGCAGACGGATGGAAAATACCGCGCGCATTAAGTCGTACACGGATATTAGTGTCGGCGACTATGTGGTGCATAAATCCCATGGTATAGGTGAATATAAGGGAATCAAAAAAATGACGGTGGGCGGCATAACAAAAGACTATCTGCACATTGCCTACCGCGGAACCGACAGCCTTTATGTTCCGGCGGAACAGCTGGATATGCTTTATAAATATTCCGGCGCTTCGGAGGTTAAGGTTAAGCTTAATAAGCTGGGCGGAAGCGAATGGAGCAAAACCAAGCAGAGAGTTCGCGCGGCAACGGGAGAGATGGCAAAACAGCTGGTTGCGCTGTATGCCGCCCGCGCAAATGCAAAGGGGCATGCATTTTCCTCAGATACCCCGTGGCAGAGGGATTTTGAAGATACTTTCCAATATCAAGAAACCGAGGACCAGCTTCGTTCCATTGAAGAAGTGAAGCGTGATATGGAAAGCGAAAGACCGATGGACAGACTTTTATGCGGTGATGTGGGCTACGGAAAAACGGAAATTGCTTTGCGTGCGGCATTTAAGGCGGTTATGGACTCCAAACAGGTTGCATATTTGTGCCCTACAACGGTACTTGCAATGCAACAGTATGAAACCTTTTCAAAAAGAATGAGGGACTTCCCGGTTAAGGTG
Organism: uncultured Lachnospiraceae bacterium; assembly: GCA_964388835.1. Lineage (GTDB taxonomy): Bacteria > Bacillota > Clostridia > UBA1381 > UBA1381 > UBA1738. The sequence continues at coordinate 2,792 of CAYMBZ010000050.1, read as the reverse complement.
GAAATGCTGTCCCGATTCAGAACCAAAAGCGAACAAAGTGCGATACTTAAAAAGCTTAAAACGGGCGAAATTGATATTATAATCGGTACGCATCGAATTCTGCAAAAGGATTTGGAGTTTAAAGATTTGGGATTTTTGATTATCGACGAGGAACAGCGCTTCGGCGTGGCGCATAAGGAGAGACTTAAGGAGCTGAAAAAGAACGTGGATGTACTGTCCATGACGGCGACGCCGATTCCGCGCACACTGCACATGGCAATGGTTTCGGTAAGAGATATGAGTGTTTTGGAAACCCCGCCGGAAAACAGGTCGCCTGTTTCCACATATGTTTTGGAATTTAATCCGAGCGTGCTGACAGATGCAATGAAAAAGGAAATTTCCCGCGGGGGACAGGTGTTTTATCTGTATAACCGAGTGCAGGGTATTTATCGCGTGGCAGAATGGATAAAGGCGCAGATTCCTGAGGCGGAGGTTGCTGTTGGGCACGGAAAAATGAATGAAGATGAGCTGGAAGATATTATGTACAACATGGTAAACGGAAAAACCGATATTCTTGTTTGTACGACGATAATCGAAACCGGACTTGATATTCCGAATGCCAACACAATCATAATAGAAAATGCGGACAAAATGGGTCTTTCACAGCTGTATCAGCTTCGCGGAAGAGTCGGCAGAAGTACGCGCAGTGCTTACGCTTATCTGACATATAAAAGGGATAAAATTCTTTCGGAGGTGGCAGAAAAGCGTCTCGGCGCGATACGCGAATTTACCGAATTCGGTTCCGGCTTCAAAATAGCCATGCGCGATTTGGAAATACGCGGCGCGGGTGACATGCTCGGCGCGGAACAGCATGGTCACATAGACTCTGTCGGATACGACATGTACTGCAAAATTCTTGCGGAAAGTATCAACGAAATGCAGGGAGAAAGCGTTGGCGAGCGGGTAGAAACCGTCGTGGATATTAAGGTGGATGCATTTATTCCCGAAAGGTATATTAAGAGCAATAACGTGCGTATCGATACTTATAAGCGCATTGCCGCGGTAGAGAACGAGGAGGATGCGGCAGAGCTTACCGATGAGCTCATTGACAGATTCGGGGATATTCCGCTCTCTGCACAGAATCTTATTGAGATTGCATATATTAAGGCTCTTGCAAACAATATCGGAATATACGATATAACGCAAAACGGGGAAACGGCGATAATGCAATTTGCAGACGGCAAATTCGACCCTGATTTTGTGCCGTTTATAATACAGAATCACGCAAAAGATGTTGTTATAAGTGCTTCGGAGAAGCCTGTAATCAAATATAAATGCGGCACGGGAAAAAATATGCTTTCCAATATTAAGTTTTTATTACAGCAGTTAAATGAATTGCATACCGCCGAAAAATAATGTATAATATACTCGAAGGAATGGGGTGCTCAGTATGAAAAAAATTATTATTATGCTGCTGACTATGTGCCTGCTTGCTTCATGCGGCGGGAATACGGCGGCAACTGTGGGCGGTATAAAGATTACGGAAAATGAATTTGAGTTTTATTTGAATTCAATAAAAAATCAAATGAAAGGAACCGAGCTTCAAACGGAAGAGGATTGGGAAACTCGGGAGATAGAGGGAAAAAAGGCAATTGATGTGGCAAAACAGCGCGTAACCGATATAGCTGTTCAGGATGCCCTTTACATTGAGACGGCAAAAGCCGCCGGACTTGATTTGAGTGCAGAGGAAAAGAAAAGTGTTTCGGCAACAAAGCAACAGCTAATAGAAGGATACGGCGGCAAGAGTGCATACAAAGATTTTTTGAAAAGCAATAATATAACGGATAAATTTATCGAGAGAATGTGTGAATCCGCGGTGTATTATCAAAAAATAGGCGGGATTGTTAAGGAAGATAACGAAATCGGCGAAACTGAGATGATGAAGTATTATGAGGAAAACAAACTCGCGCTTGAGACCGAATACAGAAAGGCAAAGCACATTTTAATCATGACAGTAGACGATAAAACTCGTATGCCGAAATCCGATGAAGAGATTGCCATGGTGGAGAATCTTGCCAACGAATTGTATGCAAAGATTAAGGCGGGAGCGGATTTTGATAAGCTTATGCATGAATATTCTCAGGACCCGGGGCTTGAAACATCGCCCGGTGGGTATGTGTTTGCTTCGGGCGAAATGGTCAGCGAGTTTGAGCAGGCGGTGGATTCGGTCGGTTTCGGTGAGTTTGCGCTTTGTAAGTCATCTTACGGATACCATATAATCAAAAGATTGCCGCTTGAATATTCGGATATTTCGGATAAGCTTGCCGATAAAATTTTGGAAGAGCGAATAGAAGAACAGGTTGATTCCTGGAAAGAGGAGTATTCCGTGAAAGTTACCAAAAACGAAAAGGTAATTTCCGATATCAAGTGATAAATCCGGAAGACATGCGCGAACTGTAAATTGTTGACTTTTCGGCTCTGGGGCTCTAAAAAATATTTCCGTTTAAAAGGAATGATTCTAAAAAGCGCGATACGGCTGCAGAAATGACAATAGGGCTTTTGGTGGACAGTATATGAAAATTCGCAAACCTTGAGGGATTGGGAACGACTTTCCCCGTGCAGATAGGCGGTACCGCTTGGGAAAACGAATCGCCTGACAGCGCGGCTATTGATCAGGCTTGCAAGAAATTGATAAAACAACCGATGCGGACTTTTTAACCTCATATGACGGAATGGAATTTGAATTTTAAAGAAAACGGGGTATATCCCGTATTTTGTGTAAACTCCAAAATGGTAATATAATCTTAATAATT
>CAYMBZ010000049.1:0-11458 GCA_964388835.1 uncultured Lachnospiraceae bacterium | reverse complement strand
CTTTACAAGATTTAGTAATATTCTGAACAGTTTCACCAACAACAATGACATCTTCAATGCGCACTCCGCCGAATCCGTCTATATAAATTCCCGGTTCGACCGTAATCACATTACCGATTTCGATGATTTCATCCGTTTTCGGTGCAAAAACCGGACGCTCGTGTATTTCAATGCCAACGCTGTGTCCGAGACTGTGTCCGAAATTGCTTCCAAATCCGGCATCGGTTATTACATCCCGTGCCGCTTTATCGATATCGGAACATTTTTTCCCCGGAGCAACCTTTTTTATCGCCCCCTCCTGAGCTGCAAGTACGGTTTCGTAAATCATCCGCTGTCTTTCGGAGCATTTCCCCACCACAACTGTTCTTGTCATATCTGAGCAATATCCATCCAATCTGCATCCGAAATCCATTGTAACAAAATCACCGATGCCTATTATTCGTGCCGTTGCCGTACCATGCGGCATACTTGAGCGCACACCGCTTGCAACAATCGTTTCAAAGGATGTTCCGTCCGCGCCGTTTTTGCGCATGTAAAACTCCAGCATCAGTGCCACTTCCCGCTCGGTCATGCCGGCGCGCATATTTTCAATAACATAGGAATATGCCGCATCGCCAAGTTCCTCCGCCTGTGCTATTTTTTTAATTTCATACCTGTCCTTTACTCGCCTTAAAGCAGATATTTTTTTCTGCATGGGGATGAGTTTTTTGCCGAAAGCACGAAGCCTTGAAAACTGCTTTACTGTAACGAATTCCTCCTCAAATCCCCAACTTTCAACCTCCATGGACCTTGCGATTTTTTCAAGTCCGTCGCTTATATCCCGGATTTCAAAATCATATGCCTGTTGCCGCGCCTGAACCGTGTATCTGGAATCCGTCACCAAAATTCTGCGGTCGCGCGTTATAAAAGCCACCGCTTCCTCCGACGTAAAACCCGTATAATAAAATATGTTGGGATAACTTGTAAGAATAACTCCCTCATTTTCATCCAAAAGTTTTAAAAGCTTATCTGTTCGTGTCATTTTCAAGCCTCTCCAATGCAACAGTATAACTGTCAAACCCCTTGCCGGACACCATAAAACGACATGCCGGAGCGGTTACGGAGGTTTGTCTGAATTTTTCACGGGATGAAATATCGGAAATATGCACCTCCGCACACGGCGCGGTAACTGCCTTTATAGCATCATGTATCGCATAGGAATAATGAGCATACGCGCCCGGATTCATGACTATTCCGTCATATCTTCCCATAGTTTTCTGAATTTCCGTTATAATTTCCCCCTCGCAGTTGCTTTGAAAAAAATCCACTGCCACATTGATTTTTTTCGCAAATGTGCGTATATATTCGCATAAATCGGCATATGTACGATTTCCGTACACCTCCGGCTCACGTATTCCCAGCATATTTAAATTTGGTCCGTTAATAATCAAATATTTGTTCATTTTACCTTGTCTCCCGCAAAATCACAGCTTTTCTATTTCCTCCATGAGTGCGGATATAATATCCCCCTCTGGAACCTTTTTAATTATCTGCCCCTTTTTGAATATAACACCCTCGCCGATTCCTCCGGCAACGCCGATATCCGCCTCACGTGCTTCTCCAGGTCCGTTTACGGCACATCCCATAACGGCAACCTTTATATCCTTGTCTATATCGGCAAGCCTTTTTTCCACTTCATGCGCAATCGGTATCATATCAATTTGCGTTCTTCCGCAAGTAGGGCAGGAAACCAGTTCTGCACCTTGCTTTCTCATTCCCAAAACCTTTAATATATCCTTTGCGGCGTACACTTCTCTTACCGGATCTGCCGTCAGTGAAACCCGCATTGTATCTCCTATTCCCTCGGCAAGCAATGTGCCCATGCCCACGGCAGATTTGATAATTCCGCCATTTTCGGTTCCCGCCTCGGTAACTCCTATATGAAGCGGAATATCGTTTAAAGCGCTAAACTTTTGATATGCGGCTATCATAGTCGGAACATCCGATACCTTTATGGACACCACAACATCAAAAAAGTTCAGTTCATCCAAAATTTCCACATGTCTCAGCGCACTTTCAACCAAAGCATCCGCGGTCGGTTTTTTGTATTTTTCCAGAATATCCTTTTGCAGAGATCCGCCGTTGACACCTATTCTTATCGGTATCCCTCGTGCGCGGCATGCATCCGCAACCATACGCACCTTTTCCTTGTCGCCGATATTACCCGGATTTATGCGAACCTTATCAACTCCGTTTTTTATACATTCCAGCGCAAGTCGATAATCAAAATGTATATCGCATACAATAGGAATATTTATTCTCTTTTTTATTTTACCGATAGCACAAGCCGCCTCCATATCCGGTACTGCGGCGCGTATGATTTCACATCCTGCCGTTTCCAGACGTTTTATCTGTTCAACCGTTTTTTCAACATCACGCGTGTCGGTATTTGTCATGGATTGAATCGAAACCGGATTATTACCTCCGATTTTCACGCATCCAACATTTACTGTTTTCTTCATGTTCTACCCCTTTATCCAATCAATTTTAAAATATCGTTAAAGCATATTATCACCGCAAGAGCCAGCAAAAGCAATAATCCTATAGTGTGCACCATTCCCTCTTTTTCGGGAGGAACACTTTTTCCGCGTATAAGCTCTATCAACATAAAGAACAATCTGCCTCCGTCAAGCGCCGGCAACGGCAACAGATTAAAAATACCCAAATTAACGGTAAGCATTGCCACGATGAATAAAATATTTACAACGCTGTCCTTTACGCTTGCGCCGGAATTTACCGCCTCACCGACAACACCCGCAACTCCAACCGGTCCCGATACACTGTCAAGCCCCGCCTTTCCGCTTATCATGTCTCCCAGTGCCGCAAAAATGCTCCGCGTAATATATCCTGTGTAATTCCACGCCTGAGGCAGAATATTTTTAGCCGTAACATCGGTGATTACCGGCTCAAATCCTATAATATATCTTGTCGATACCGTTTCCCTGCCGATATAGGCTTTCGGAATATCGCCGTCTTTATATTCCGCCGTATATTCCTTCGTGATTCCGTTTATGGTATCACTGCAGTTTGCCGAGTTTTCACCATATACAATTTTTGTTTCGCTTACCGACGGCTTTAATCTGAATTTGATTTTTTCACTGCCGCGCTTAACTGTAAGGTCAAACTCCGTATTTTCGGAAAATCCCCCCATATACAGCGCAATATCATCATAAAAACGAATTTTATGGTTATCTATCGCCACAATTTTATCGCCCGGCATAACTACTGTCTCGGCAAGATAAGAACGCTCGTCAACCTTATTCACAACATTTGAACGAAACGGTCCCGTCATCGCAACAATAACTGCAAACAATACGAATCCGAGCATTAAATTAAGCAGTGCTCCCGCCGAAACCACCAAAAATCTTTTCCAAAGCTTTTGATTTGAAAATGCGTTCGGAGCTTCACTGTCACCGTCCTCGCCCTCGAGCTTGCAATATCCGCCGACGGGAAATATGCGAACGGAATACAGCGTTTCCTTTCCCTGCCTTTTAAATATTGCCGGTCCCATTCCGACCGCAAATTCCCGCACCCCGATTCCGGTGGATTTAGCCATTATAAAATGACCGAATTCATGCAAGGTTATCATAAACAGAAAAATAACAATCGTTACAATTGCTGTAACCAATAAAAATCAACTCCTCGAATATACAGCGTCTCTCGCAAATTTGTCCGCTTCCAAAATGTCTTGAACCGACGGATTTTCTATATTTTCCGTCCTGTCCATAGCGTAAGCTATAGCTTCCGCAATCTCCAAATAACTTATCTTCCCTTTTAAGAACAAGTCAACCGCCGCCTCATCGGCACTGTTAAAGACAGTTGGCAGAATTCCCCCGATTTTGCCCGCCTTTTTCGCCAAGCTCAGCGCATAAAAGGTTTCGGTATCCGGCTTTGCAAAAGTAAGCTCCGAATATTCTGCAAAATCAAGCTCATTCCCACTCATGGGAAGTCTGTCGGGATAGGTCAGCGCATACTGAATTGGAAGCTTCATATCCGGCACTCCCAACTGTGCGATTACCGCATTATCCTCATACATAACCGCCGAATGAAGAACGCTCTGCCTGTGCACCAACACCTCAATATTATCAATATCCACATCAAACAGCCATTTTGCCTCAATCACTTCCAACCCCTTGTTTACAAGGGTTGAAGAATCTATCGTCACTTTTGCGCCCATATCCCAGTTAGGGTGCTTAAGTGCTTGTTCCGGTGTTACATTTTCAAGCTCTTTCCTTGTTTTGCCGAAAAATGGGCCTCCGGATGCCGTTAAAAATATCTTCTTGATTTTTTTCGGGTTCCCTTGCAAAGATTGAAAAATTGCAGAATGTTCGCTGTCAACCGGCAAAAGGCTCACCCCCTTTTCCTCGGCAAGCTTTGTTACTATGTGACCGCCGGTAACCAGTGTCTCTTTATTTGCGAGCGCTATGTTTTTTCCCGCTTTTATCGCTTCGATTGTGGGCAGAAGTCCCGAAATTCCGACAACCGCGGTCACTACGGTGTTCGCTTCCGAACAGACCGCCGCCTCGGAAAGTCCGCTTTTTCCCGAAACAACCTTTACTCCGGTATCCGCGATTTTAATTTTAAACTCCTTAGCTTTTTCTTCATCTGCGACACATACAAGCTCAGGCTTAAATTCCCGTGTCTGTTTTTCCAAAAGCTCTATGTTTGAATATGCCGAAAGCGCATGAACCTTAATTCCCTTATACGCTCTTGCAACTTCCAAAGTTTGCGTTCCTATCGACCCGGTAGAGCCCAATATTGATATATTATGTTCAAATTTCGTCATTATACCATTCCTTTTACTTCGGTAGAATAAATATTAGTCATTAAAGAATAAAATGTATCATTGCATAATACACGAACGGCAGTACAAATACCACGCTGTCAAAACGATCCATTATTCCGCCGTGTCCCGGAAGAATTGTTCCGTAATCCTTTTTGTTCCGGTCTCTTTTAATGCAAGATGCCGCCAAATCTCCAAGCTGTGCCAGCACCGAGCCCACAAGTCCGACAGCCGCAAATTTCACTATTGCCGCAGTGCTTGCTATTCCGCCCGCCATAACGGACACCATAATGATTATATACAATACACATCCGATAACAGAAAGGAACATTCCGCCAACAGCTCCCTCAACCGTCTTTTTGGGGCTTATATTCGGCACAAACTTGTGCTTTCCGAAAAATGTTCCCGCAAAATACGCTCCGGTATCGGTAAGCCATGCGCATACAAACGGCAGAATAACAGTGTAAGAATCGCATTTTCTCCGTATCATTATAATCATAGACATAAATGCCGCAACAAACAGCGTCATAAACGCCGCAGACAAAACATCATTATAGCCGCACTTTCCGTGAGTAAAAATCATCAGCAATAAAAACAGCATGCATACTGAAACTCCCGCAAAAATCATCCGTCCGAAAATAAATCCTGCAAATATAAGCACTGCAGAAATATATCCTACAACTCTTACATTTTTCTGTGCTTCCGTAACCGAGTAAATTTCATAAAGCATGCCCAACGTAAGCACAAGCACCGCTCCGTAAAGCACATATCTGTGCATAAAAATCACACCGAAAAACACAGCCAATCCTATTATTGAAGTAAGTATTCTTTTTAACATAATAAACCTCTTTCCGTGCCACTCGGCACCTTTGCATATCGTATTTATACGCCTCCGTACCGTCTGTTTCTGTGCTGATATTCCGCAAGAGCGGCATATAAATCTTTTTTTGAAAAATCCGGCCAAAGCGTTTTGGTAAAATAAAACTCCGAGTATGATGCCTGCCACATCATGAAGTTGGACAATCTCTGCTCATTGCTTGTACGGATAATTAAATCCGGGTCCGGCTGACCCGCCGTATAAAGATTGTCCGAAATCATATCCGCATTGATATCATCAATACCACATTCGCCGCTTTCAATTTTTTTATGAACCGACTTAAACGCATTTGCTATTTCCTCTCTTCCGCCGTAGTTTAGCGCTATATTCATCACAATTCCGGTATTATTTTTTGTAAATTCCTCGGTCCTTTTAATTTGCGCCCGCATTTCTTCGGAAAGCTCCTTTCTTGAGCCGATTGCGCGTATAATGACATTTTCTCCCGCCAAAGTGCGTTCCGCATCACGCAGGTAGCTCATAAGCAGATTCATCAAAAAATCCACTTCTTCCTTAGGTCGCTTCCAGTTTTCTGTTGAAAATGCGTAAACCGTTATGTATTTTATTCCGAGCTTGTTACATTCCTTAACCGTTTTCTTCAAAGTTTCGGCACCAACGCGGTGTCCGGCTGTTCTCGGCAAGCCGCGCTTTTTTGCCCATCTTCCGTTGCCGTCCATAATAACGCCGATATGCTCCGGCAGACAGCTTTTATCTATTTCTTTTATGTGTTTTTTCTTAAAAAGCATAAGTTACCTCATTATGCGATAAGGGCTGCCGCCGCGAACATTCATCCGAAGTAGCACCCCTCACCAAAATTAAACGTCAAGAATTTCCTTTTCCTTGTCCGCCGTTATATCTTCAATTTCCTTAATATATTTATCTGTCAATGCTTGAATATCTTTTTCTATTCCCTTTAAATCATCCTCGGTAATTTCGGATGCTTTCTGTTTCTTTTTGTATTCATCCATTGCGTCGCGGCGTGCATTTCTTACCTGCACCTTTGTTTCCTCGGAATACTTTTTAACCGTCTTAACCAGTTCTTTTCTTCTCTCCTCGGTAAGCGGAGGGAAGCTGAGTCTTATAACCTTTCCGTCATTCTGCGGTGCGATACCGATATCGGATTTGTTTATAGCCTTTTCAATTTCGCCCAAAACCGATTGATCCCATGGCTGAATAACCAACATTCTCGGCTCCGGTGTAGAAATGGAACCGATTTGCGCAACAGGCGTCATTGCTCCGTAGTATTCAACGGCAATCTTATCAAGCACCGATGCATTTGCCCTTCCTGCTCTTATTGTTTTAAGCTCTGAGTGAAAACCCTCCACTCTTCTGTTCATTTTCTCTTCAATTTCCGGATATTTTCCCATAATTTCACTTACCTTTCTTTAAATAATTATCTTGTTCCGTCCTTTGTTACCAAAGTACCTATTTTCTCACCGTTTACTGCTTTTACTATATTTTCGGGGTCATCAAGTCCGAATACCAAAATCGGCATGTTATTGTCGCGGCACATGGATGCTGCGGTTGAATCCATAACACCAAGCTCTTTTGACAGAATATCATTAAATGAAAGTGCGTCAAATTTCTTGGCATCGGGATTGACATTGGGGTCGGAATCATATACCGCATCCACCTTTTTTGCAAGAAGTATGACCTCAGCCTCTGTTTCTATAGCGCGCAGTGCCGCGGCGGTATCGGTTGACATAAACGGATTTCCCGTTCCCGCACCGAAAACAACAACTCTTCCCTTTTCAAGATGACGGCTTGCTTTAAGCCTTATGTACGGTTCAGCAATCTGACGCATTTCTATTGCGGTTTGAACACGTGTATCAACCCCGCAATCCTCAAGTTCGGAGCATAGTCCCAATGCGTTTATGCAGGTTGCCAGCATCCCCATATGGTCGGCTCTTGTTCTGTCCATGCTTCCGCCGCTTCTGCCGCGCCATATATTGCCTCCTCCGACAACAATTGACACTTGAACTCCCATATCCACAACCTTTTTAATGTTTTCGCAAATTTTATGCATTGTAGGTATATCAAGTCCATGTCCCTTTTCACCGGCAAGCGCCTCGCCACTTACCTTTAACAATACCTTTTTATACTTAGCACCCATAATGACCTCCGTTTTTTCTGAATGTTTTAACCCGGTGCATTTTCACCGGCAAAAGCCCTGTCGCGGATTTTACCGCGACACAGCCTTTTAACACATTATAACATTATTTTCCGCATGTTGCAATCTTTTTATGTTATTTTATTTTAATTTCGCATCCGCCAACAGGTCTTATGGTCAAAACATGGCACATTCCCTCACCCAAAACAGCTTCAATTCTCGTTTTGAATTCATACAGCATATCATAAGGCACAAAAGCCTGAATCGTTCCGGCAAATCCACCTCCGTGAACACGATACGCACCTCTTTCTCCGAGTATTTCATCGCAGAGCGCAAGTGCAAGACTCACCGCCTGTGCATGAGGCATGCTTGCGGCATATACATTCTGAAGATACATGTATGAGGAAAGACCAGACTTCTTTATAAGCTTCAAAAATCCTTCAAAATCGCCGTTTTTAAGTGCCGTTGCCTCATCTTTCGCCCTTTGGGTTTCATTCAGATAATGAACTGCGCGAAGCAGAGCACGGTCATCGCCTATTTCCTCGCGTACATCTCGCATTTTTGCCGTAAACTCATCTTTATCAACATCATTTAAGTATTCCTTTCCGAAGAAATTCGCAACTTTTTTCATTTCCTCGGGAATTGCGGCATATTCGTCCGTTAAATCCGAATGATCCGCACCGGTATCTATGATACAAAGTGCGTGTCGGGTTTTTGCAAAATCAAAATCTATTTTTTCTATTATCGGCTTTTCGGGGGTTGCAAAATCCATGGCAACCATACTGCTTACCGAGCATGCCATCTGGTCAAGCAATCCGCAAGGCTTTCCGAAATACACATTTTCCGCAAATTGTCCGATTTTGGCAATCTCAACGGCACTGACCTCGCCTTTGGCAAACATGGAATTTATTATATTTGCCACCAATACTTCAAATGCCGCCGATGAGCTCATTCCCGAGCCCTTTAAAACGCTTGAGATTGTGTAGGCGTCAAATCCCGAAAGCTTATATCCCATTTCGGCGAATTTTGCGGCGATACCCTTTATCAATGCCGATGCCTGACCGTATTCCGCCTTATTGTCCGAAAGGTCGGTTAAATCTATAACATCCATGGGATATCCCTCGGATTTTATGCGAATTGTATTTGTTCCGTTCAGCTTTGCCGCACCTATTACATCTAAGTTTAATCCGCCCGCAAGAACGGCTCCGTGCTGATGGTCGGTATGATTTCCGCCGATTTCGGTTCTTCCTGGAGCCGAGAAAATTCTCAAATCGTCTCCGTTTCCGAATTCCTCGCAGAAACCGTCAATAACCTTTTCAAATCTTGCCTCATAATCCTTTCTTTCATCCGCTCCACATCCGTATATGTACTCAATATCGATATATTTGATTTTTTCTTTCAATTCCGTCACTTTCATTTGTTATTCCCCCTTATTTATTTCTGCCGCTTTAAGCGTATTTTTCATAAGCATTGCAATGGTCATCGGTCCTACACCGCCCGGAACAGGCGTAATTGCCGACGCAACCTTTTCGGCGCTTTCAAATTCCACATCACCGACCAGCTTTTTATCTTCTGTGCGGTTTATTCCCACATCGATTACCACCGCACCCTCTTTTATCATGTCACCGGTTACGAAATTCGGTATTCCTACCGCCGCAACCAATATATCGGCTCTTTTTGTTACTACCTTTAAATCTTTGGTGCGGGAATGGCATACCGTAACCGTTCCGTTTTTATGCAAAAGCAACATAGACATCGGCTTGCCAACAATATTGCTTCTTCCGATAACAACACATTCCTTACCGGTAATATCTATTCCGCTCTCTTTGATAAGCTCCATAACCCCCGCAGGTGTGCATGGTACAAAATCAAAATTGCCTATCATTATTTTTCCCACATTCACAGGATGAAAAGCATCTACGTCCTTTTTCGGATTAATGCGGTTTATCACCTTTTCTTCATCTATTCCTTTAGGCAGAGGAAGCTGTACCAGTATGCCCGATATTTTTTCATCCCCATTAAGCCTGTCAATCAAGCAAAGCAATTCCTCCTCCTTTGTATCTGCCGAAAGCGCATACTCCTCGGAAAGAATTCCTATTTCTTCGCAAGCCTTTTTTTTGTTATTTACATAAACGCGGCTTGCCGGGTCATCTCCTACGATTATTACGGCAAGTCCCGGCATAATTCCGTTTTCTTTAAGCTTTTCTGCCTCTTCTTTCAGCTCGGCTTTTATTCTTGCCGACACTTCTTTTCCGTTCAAAATTTTTGCCATTTTCTTTCTCCTTCCTGCCACCCTCGGGTCTTATCAGACATCCCGAGGCATATCCTATCAAATCCTCTCTGCCGCACAATCTCAGTGCTTTTTCCACCAACGCGCGGTTATCGGGATTTTTAAATTGCAAAAGTGCCCTCTGCATAGCCTTTTCCTCAGGCGTTTTGGGAACGTATACCTTTTGCATCGTAAACGGGTTAAGACCGGTATAAAACATGCAAGTGGAAATCGTCCCCGGCGTTGGATAAAAATCCTGCACCTGCTGAGGATTTATTCCGTTTTCCTTTAAATAAACCGCCAATTCAACCGCATCGGCAAGGGTACTTCCCGGATGCGATGACATCAAATAAGGAACAAGATACTGCTTTTTCCCCAATCTCTCGTTTATCTTTTTATATTTTTCCGCAAACCGCTTATAAATGGCATTGGACGGCTTGCCCATATATTTCAAAACATTGTCCGACACATGCTCCGGCGCTACCTTAAGCTGACCGCTCACATGATATTTGCACAGGTCATAAAAGAATTTATCATCTTTATCATTTATCAGATAATCGAATCTTATTCCCGAGCGTATAAAAACTTTTTTTATACCTTCTATACCCCTCAGCTTTTCCAAAAGCTCCGCGTACTCGCTATGGCTGATTTCCATATTTTTACATGGTTTCGGAAAAAGGCACTGTCTATTCTTACACGCGCCGAGAGTGTTCTGTTTTTCGCATGCCGGAAAACGATAATTTAGCGGCTTAATCTTCGATGGTGGCTTGACCATTCATAAGCATCGGAAGTAACCAATCTCCTAAATCTGCAAGCCGATTATTTTCAAGTTGATTTGAGATGATTATTTTCCTTGCTGCGTTGGCTTCTTGCTCAAAATGTTTCAGTATATCTTCCGAAGGAATCAAGAGATTATACAGGCTCATATTTTCTTTCGTTAATTGTGGCTGTGCAGAACCAGAACATAAATAGGATATATTTTTTTTGCAAAGAGTATAATAGAGATATTCTTTGTATGGGAATGTTGATAGTGGATTTACAACCATTGCGTTTCCTGTAATCCACGCATTGGGTAATGTCATTGTTAAAGCTCCACAACTTGCTCCTCTACAAGCTACTGCAATTTGCGGTTCAACGTGATTATATTGATTATATTTACCAATAATACCGTTTGCACCATAGACAAAATAAGCCCCATTTGATTTCATATCACTTCCACTTATGGTTTTTGGCTGATACATTTCAACCAATTGCCCAAGAGTACTTGACTTCCAGTCAGCTTTTTTGTTCTGTACAAAAATATACTCATATTTAGTGAGAAGCATTTGTTCTAAATTATCGTTTATCTTAGTATTTAATTGTATTTTCTGTTCTATTTTATAA
>CAYMBZ010000048.1:0-11853 GCA_964388835.1 uncultured Lachnospiraceae bacterium | reverse complement strand
ATCATATGTATACTCGGAGCAGAGGCTTTAAGCTTCACTCCGTATTTTCCGCCCTGTTTCACTATTTTCGGTTCCTCAAGGGTAAGCTCTTCCGTTGTCGGAGAAACCACGCCGTAGCCGGTGTTCTTTACCTCATTTAGTGCGTATGCGATTTTGTCATACTCCGCCTTTGTTTCGGCAAGTTCGCGAATCAACTTGACAAGTGCTTCGTCATCAGCAATTTCAAATCCGGATTCCTCCCCTAAAATTTTATAGAACAAACTTTGCGGAACGGTCAGCTCCAGCGCCGCATTTCCCTGTCCCAAATCTATTCCGCAAATCCGAGATTCCGCAATAAATTCATGCGCCGCCAAATTTTCGCATAACCCGCGCACATTTCGAATTTTCTCCAGCTGTCCGATTTCTTCGCTGACAGCCGTGTTAATCTCAGCTGAAAGCCAATGTTCGTTTCCAAGTCTGCCTATCCAGCGCGGAAGCTTTATTTTTACCTCACGAAGCGGGAACTCAAACAAAACCGTCTCGATAATCCTTTGAATATCCACTTCTTCCAAATCTCTGCAACTTACCGCCAAAACCGGCACACTGTGGCGTTTCTCTAACTCGGATTTCAAATTCTGACATTCTATGGATTTTGGTTCAGCGGAATTTAAAACAATAACAAACGGTTTGTTGATTTCCTTAAGTTCCGCTATAACGCGATTCTCCGCCTGTACGTAACTTTCTCGCTCGATTTCTGTGATAGTGCCGTCCGTTGTTACCACAATCCCGATTGTCGAATGATCGCAAATTACCTTTTTTGTTCCCACCTCAGCCGCTTCATAAAACGGAATCGGCGACTCCGACCATGGTGTGGAAACCATTCTCGGCTCATCCTCCTCTATATGTCCCATTGAGCCGTCCACAACATAGCCGACGCAATCAATCATCCGCACCCTCATACGCGCATTGTCACCGAGATTCACCTCCGCCGCCTCATTCGGCACAAATTTCGGCTCAGTTGTCATGATAGTTCTGCCCTGTGCCGATTGCGGTAGCTCATCCCTTGTCTGCTCAGCCTGATACGCATTTTCCATGTTAGGAATGACCAATAAGTCCATAAATTTTTTGATAAATGTGGATTTTCCGGTGCGCACCGGTCCTACAACTCCGATGTATACATCCCCTCCCGAACGCTCCTTTATATCCTGATATATACTGTATTCTGTCACCTTTTGCTCCTCCTTTTCCCTTATACATAGTACAGGTTTAGTACATTATATTGGAAATACTCGGAAATTAGTACAAAAGGCGCGTATTTTTTGCATGTCTGAAATTAATTCAAAAAAAATATTGACAAATCGTACCGCACATGATATACTATAACTGTATTAATACAATCGATACAGTTAGTGAGGTGATATTGTGATAAAACTTGATTACAAAAATCCCAAGCCACTGCACGAACAGATTACACAAGGAATCAAAGAACTGATTATATGCGGCGGATTTTTGCCGAACGATCAGCTTCCATCGGTACGCGAGCTGTCGGTAGACCTCACCGTCAATCCGAACACCGTTCAAAGAGCATACCGAACTCTTGAAGCCGAGGGAATAATCTACTCGATACGTGGCAAGGGAAGTTTTGTCGCCGGAAACCACGAAGCGGACAACGGCACACTTTCCAAGCTGTACACAGCTTTTTCGGAAACGGTTCGCGAGCTTGCATTTTACGGCGTATCGGAAAATGAGCTTGCGGACACTATGAAAAAAATCTATCACGAAAGGAATGACGCAAATGATTGAAGCTCAGGGAATAAGAAAAAATTTTGACGGCTTCTATGCATTGGACGGCTTTAACATGCAGGTTAAAAAAGGAAGCATTTACGGATTAATAGGTCCTAACGGTGCCGGAAAAACCACCATTATAAATCACTTAATGGGCGTTTTTCATCAAGACAGCGGCACTGTGAGAATATCCGGCGAGGACGTTTGGGAAAACGCTGCGCTGAAGCAAAAATTGCTGTGCATTAACGACGATTGGTACTTCTTCGGAAGCTACACCGTCAAAGAAACAGCCAAACTGTATGAAAGCATATACAAAAATTTTAACCGCGAAAGGTATAAAAAACTCGGGGAAATTTTGTCAATTGAGGAAAACCGCCAGATTCGGCGGCTTTCAAAGGGCATGAAAAAGCAGGTTGCATTTAGAATGGCTCTTTCCTGCATGCCGGAGGTTCTCATTCTCGACGAGCCGCTTGACGGACTTGACCCGGTAATGAGAAAACAAATAATGAACGTTATCATCTCCGATGTTGCCGAGCGCGAAATGACGGTTTTGGTTTCCTCTCACAATCTGCGTGAGCTTGAGGATATCTGCGACCATGTCGGAATAATACATAACGGAAAAATGGTTATCGAAAAACCCCTTGACGATTTAAAGGGGAACATACAAAAGCTTCAGCTGGTGTTCAGAGAAGATTTCCCCGAAAATCTTAAAGGCAAAATCGATATTCTTCATCTTTCCAAAACCGGCTCCGTTTACACCGCCATCGTAAAAGGGGAAAATACCGCAATCAAATCGGCTGTTGCGGAATTTTCGCCGGTGATATTCGATAACGTAAGCCTTACATTGGAAGAGGTATTTATTTATGAGTTGGGAGGTTTGGGCTATGATTTTAAGCACATCATTGTTTAATTTGGGAATTTACAAAAACACCTTGCGCAGATTTAAATGGGGCAGTTTTCTATACTTTGTTGTACTGTTCTTTTCTGTTCCCTTTATGTTTTTGGTGCAGGACCCGTCGGACTTTACGTATAAGTCCGATTATCGAATCCTGTTTTCCGAGGGAATTATGTTGCTCCCACTTTTGTTTGCAATAGCGGTACCCATTGTAACCGCAGTGCTTGTATTTAACAATATACATTCCTCAAAACAGGCGATATTTGTTCATAGTCTGCCGGTCACAAGAAGATCAAACTACATATCATCGGTTGCCGCTTCGCTTACATTAATGCTTGCACCGCTCATTATCAACGCAGTGATTTTACTGGCAATGAGCGTCTCCGCATACAGTACCGTATTCTCCGCAATCCATGTTATGTACTGGCTGTTCATTAATATCGCTATCATTTTTATTATGTTTTCCGTTTCGGTATTTTCTGCGATTCTGACCGGAAATACAACGGCTAATATTGTTATAAATGCATTTATTCACGTTGTCCCGTTGCTTGCCGCCCTTACGATATACCTTGTAAGCGATACCTTTCTTTACGGCTTCTGTATGTCGGACAGCTTTATAGCGAATGAAATTATGGAAAACACGCCGATCGTATGGCTTTTCAAAAAAGTCCTGTCGCTTAACGACATTTACAACATCTTTGCGCGACCGCAGATTTGGTGTTACATAATAGGCTCGGCAGCGCTTTACGTTATCACATATCTGCTCTACGAAAATCGCAGAATAGAGGCATGCGGAGAAATGGCTGCATTTAAGATTTTCAAACCCATATTAAAATATGCACTTGTAACAGGCGCCGCTATCGCCGTATTCGGAATTTTTTCCTCCTCGGATATAAGCGCCGCCGCAATTTTCATAACCGCAATTGTAATCACTCTCATCGTGTATTTTGCATCGGAAATGCTCATGTGCAAAACCTTTAAGGTGTTCTCAAAGTATAAAGGATATCTCGCCTTTGCCGCTTGTGCCGCCGCGTTTATTTCTTTCTTTGCGTTCACCAATGTTTTCGGCTATGAAACGACAATTCCCGACAGCACCGAGATAGACAGAGCCGCCGTATATGTGAACTATAGATATGATTATCCCACATCAAGCGACGCAAACGTCATCGCCGCAGTGCGCAATATTCACAGCGGATTTATCAGTGATATACCGATTACCCGCGATGATGATGTTTACCCACTCATGCGCGTAAGATATGAACTGAAAAACGGCAAAATTGTCACGCGTGAATATCACGTTAGCGAGGAAGAAAATGCCAACGCGCTTTCCGTAATGTATGAATATCCGGAATATAAACTGAAGCTTTTCGGCTTTGATAAGCTCAATACAGAGAATGTTTCGCATCTCTACCTTTTGGCGCACACATACGGAAGCTCAGCGGAAATCTCCTTAGGCAAGGATGCCCCCGCGTTCCTTGAAGCGGTAAAGAGCGATCTTATTACTCTCAGCTATGACGAGATCAATACATCTGATTTTGCCGGAGCGCTCACCTTCAACTTTGATGTATCCGCAAATGAAAACATGAGCCAAAACATCCTTGACCCGTCGGTATACGGAAATGCTACCGGCCCATTCTCCGTCAGCTTCGGTTTTGAAATAAATTCCAATTACAAAAACGCTTTCGCTTTCCTGAAAGAAAACGGTTATTATGACACGCTCATTGCGGAAGTTAGCGAATCGCTGTGTATGCTGACACTGCCGGTTAAGTTTGACGGCGAACTGTGTACCTACAAAAACGACACCGGAAATTCCTACAATTTCGTGGTAAACCGCAACGATTGTGTTCTGTTTCCGCCAAACGAAGCGATAGCTGTAGCGGATTACTTGCTTAATACCAAGATAAATGATTCACGTCATCTAAAGCCCGGTACAAATTATCTACTTTTCGCTTCGTCAAGCCACGATGAAACTTTCCCATTATGCCGATACTGCGTAGCTTTTACGGAAGATGACCTACCCGTCATTTTACGAAAATACATTACAAGATAAAAAAGCGGCATTACCGCTTTTTTATCGCAAGAGCTTCCCCTTTTGGGGAAGTTTTTGTTGTATAATGAAAACCACGCCATGTTTAACCGACGGCAAATGTTGCACTTCACATTATAATCTGTCCGGCTTCTTTTAATCAATGCCGCTGTTTATACATTTCACGCAAGTATTTCCCTTACTGCGTTTAATTCTCGATAAAATTTCAATTCTGTGCAATCTTTACATAAAACGCCGAAATTCGCGCATAGTAACAAAAAAACAGGAGATGACACTATGTGTACAGCAGTAACCTACAATGCCGCCGATTGCCTTTTCGGGCGCAACCTTGACCTCGAATATTCCTATAACGAATCTGTCGTTATAACGCCGAGAAACTTCCCGCTCAAATTTCGCCGCACCGAGGCTCTTTGCACGCATTTTGCCGTAATCGGCACAGCAATTATCAAGGACTCTTATCCGCTTTATTACGACGCAATGAACGAAAAAGGTCTGGCATGCGCCGCGTTGAATTTCCCGCAATATGCCGCGTATCTTCCGCCCCAAAAAAACAAAACCAACCTTGCATCCTTTGAGCTTATGCAATGGATTATGGCGCAATGCTCCAGCGTATATGATATAAAAAATCGGCTTTGCGGCATAAACATCACCGATGATGTTTTCAGCAGTGCTTTCCCCCTAACCCCGCTCCACTGGATTTTTGCGGATAAACATGCTTCAATAACCGCAGAACCCCTCCCTGGCGGCATAAAAGTCTATGATAATCCCGTAGGTGTGCTGACAAACAGCCCCACCTTTGATATCCAGATGTTTAATCTCAACAACTACATCGGCTTATCGGCAAAAAATCCCGAAAACACCTTTACAAATACACTTCCGCTCTCCGCATATTCGCGCGGCATGGGCGGTCTCGGTCTGCCCGGAGACTTATCTTCCGTTTCGCGATTTGTTCGCACAGTATTTACAAAACTCAATGCAACAAAAGTCGAAACAGAAGCTGAGAGCATAAGTCAATTCTTTCACATTCTCGCCGCCGCGGAACATACAAAAGGCTGTGTAAAGGTTGACGGAAAGGATGAAATCACCGTTTACACATCATGTATGAATTTATGCCGCGGCATATATCTTTACACAACCTATTCCAACCAATCTATAACTGCCGTACAGCTGTTTAACGAAAATCTCGACTCATCCCGCCTGATTTCCTACCCATTTTTGCGCACACAAAAAATAACACTGCAAAACAGCGTCTGAAACTTCATGACTCTGTTCGCAGTGTAATTGTTATCTTCGGCACAATGTATAATACATCCACAAAACCGTATATCTGTCCTTTAAATCCTTAGCGTACAAAATCGCGTTATTGATTTTTTCCGTGCCGTACATTTTTTCAAATTCGGCAATATCCATATCCGCGTTCTTCAAGTACCCTATAAGCTCCTCCGATGTCGGCGTATCTGCCAAAATTTCTTTGATTTCTTCCCATTTTTCCTTATAAACATCCAGGTTATCATCATTGTACCAACCAAGCTTGTTTTGAAGCGCAATAACCCCGTCTGCCGCATCATAGTAAACGTTTTTGATTTTACTTTCCCAATCCGCTTTATCAAATGGCTTCACACTTTCGGGAAGCTCGGAATTCAAAAGTTCTTCACGCAACCGCTGTGTGTACACGCATGAAAAAGCCACATCGGTGCCATGCATGAAATACGGCTCATTTTTCATAATTCCGATGACCTCGAAAAAGTGTGAAAGGTGGTGCTCACTGCCCGAAGCCGGTCTTGAATTGCCCACATATGCCATAGCAATACCCACTCCGATTAAAGCCTCTGTCAAGATTTTAATCGCCGCTTCATCACGTTCTGTTAAAAGCTTTCCCAAATCTTTGGTTTTTGAAAGCATTTCATATGTCAAGTCATATACATACTCGCAAAGATATTCGCTGTTAACCGCGTGGCTTAGCCGCCAATCGTTTAAGCAGGAGAATTTTCCGAGTATATCGCCGTAACCGGATTTAATCATATCCATCGGTGCGTCTTTCAAAATTTCGGCATCGCCGATAATCACTTCCGGCACATGCGCCGTATATGTCACTTTCATGTTGCCGATAATCATTGCCGCGCCCTTTGAAGCGTACCCGTCCATTGACGGCGCAGTTGCGATTATATGGTACGGCAACTCTTTCTTAAAGCTCACATACTTGCACAAATCCTGTATAACACCCGAACCTATTCCCATGATAAGGTCGGTGCTGTCGGTAACGTGCGCCGAAAGCTTTTCTATTGCCTCCTCATTGGGGATCAAAAATCCGTCACCTTCAAAAATCAGAGTATTCTCCAGTCTTTCGCCCAGCTGTGATACAACACGTTTTCCGCATACCGCGTATGTGTTGGTATCCGCCACCAACAAAATTCTGTTGTAGCCGCAGGAAAGCTCACCCGCCTTTTTCGACGCGCCCGCTTCAATCAGTACATTTTTTATTCCGCAGCTGTGCACCTGTCCGCATGAGCATTTTACATCTTTTAACAGTTCATTGATATTCATATTATTTCCTCCGCTATCTCGTTAAATCCGTATACAACTCACGAATATTTTCATAGATAAACTCCGGTTTAACATCGCTTTTTTCAACATCATCCATTGTTCCCTCGCCGCTGAGCACGAAAATACTGCTTATGCCCGCGTTAACTCCGCACGCGATATCGGTATAAAGCCTGTCCCCCATGATAACCGTTTCATCCTTCTTGTAGCCGGTTTTGTCCAGTGCCAAAAGTGCCATTTCCGGCTGAGGCTTTCCGATGAAATGCGGTTTTCTGCCGGTTGCATTATACAGCATTGAGCTTACCGAACCGCAATCCGGAACAAATCCGTACCATGTGGGGCATACCCAATCCGGGTTTGTTGCAATGTAATCCACTCCGCGTCCCAGCAAAATACATGCATCCTCCAACTTTTTAAAAGTCAGCTCGGTATCAAATCCCATGCACAGACAATCAATGTCATCCGCCAAGGTATCGGTAACGGGAAGTCCGGCCTCAATAAGCTGTTCCCTAAAGGAAGCTGTTCCGAAAGCATATATCTTTTTATAACTTTTTTTCGAAAGATACAACGCCGTCGCGTTTGTTGAAGTCAAAAAGTCCTCTGCCTCCGATTTTATCCCGAGACTTGCAAGCTTTTCGATATATTTATCCACGCTTTTTGATGAATTATTTGTCAGGAACATATATCTTCCGCCTATTTCCTTTACATACCGCAAAAAATCGAGCGTTCCGTCAAAAAGGTCATCATCAAGATATATGGTTCCGTCCATATCCAAAAGAAATAGCTTTTTATTCTTTAATATTTCTTTGTTCATCACATTTCTCCCATATTTGTTATTCAGACCGTCCCGCCGATGCAATAATGTTGCTTCCACACACATTTTCAATTAAAACATCGCCCACATTAATCGGCAATTTTACGGTAGTTTTGTTCACAATTTTCATTACTTCAAAAATGTCGTCTTTCTTAACCGGTCTGTCCGTCTTAACCGCAATCGGTGTGCCGTCAGAGCACATCACCGTTGTGGTAACGGTTCTTTGCGGATTTGTGCACTCGGTTTTTGCGTATTCTTCGCCGCGCTTACAGGTATTTCCCGAAACGGCTGTTACATTTTTGCCGTCAAGCTCCACCTTAAGGCTGCATCCCATAGGACAAACAATACATGTCAATTCTCTTGTCATACTCATACCTCCTCAATCTTGAATGTGAGCTTTTCCGCGCCCTCAAGCATTTCTTTCTTAAGCAGAATACTCTCCATTTCTCCCGGAGCCGCTTTCTGCTTCCGCTTTGAAAATACTACGTTTTCGCCGTTATAAACATTAATTTTAATATTCTTGAACACATCCGAAACTCTGAAATATACTTTTACATCCTTGTTTTCGGTTATTCTCTGCGGAACGGTGTAACGGATTTTTCCGTCCGTTTCAAGAGCTATATCGCATGTATTTTTCTTCTCGTCCATGATATATCTTGCGGCGCTCTTTCCGGCAATTTCCGCCTCTTCCGAAACAAAGTCAACCAAGTCATGAACATGCAAAACGTTTCCGCAGGCAAAAATGCCCTCTGTTGATGTCTGTCTGTCCTGGTCAACGTCCGCTCCGTTTGTCACGCGGCTTAATGAAAGACCGATATTTTTTGAAAGCTCATTCTCCGGAATAAGTCCAACAGAAAGAAGCAATGTATCACACGGAATATATTCCTTTGTTTCCTCGATAGGTCTGCGGTTTTCGTCCACCTTTGCTATCGTAACACCGGTTACGCGCTCCTTGCCGTGAATTTCAACCACAGTATGACTTAATTTGAGAGGAATATTAAAATCATTCAAACACTGCTCTATATTTCTTGCAAGACCGCCGGAATAAGGCATGAGCTCACAAACAGCGTGAACCTTTGCACCCTCCAAAGTCATTCGTCTTGCCATGATAAGACCGATATCTCCCGAACCTAAGATTACAACATCCTTTCCCGGCATGTAACCTTTCATATTTACATACTTCTGCGCTGTTCCTGCGCTGTAAATTCCCGCAGGACGTGAACCCGCTATGTTAAGCGCACCTTTTGAACGTTCGCGGCAACCCATTGCGAGAATAATCGCCTTTGCCTCTATGGTAAAAATTCCGTCCTCGGGATTTGTTGCCGTTATCACCTTATCCTCGGTAATATCCAAAACCATTGTGCCGAGCTTAACCGGAATTCCCAGCTCACGCACCTTTTTCTCATATTTCCAAGCGTATTCAGGTCCGGTAAGCTCCTCGCCGAATTTATGAAGTCCGAAGCCGTTATGTATGCACTGCTGCAGTATTCCGCCCAGGCTCTCATCGCGCTCCAATATTACCATATCTCTGATTCCGCTCTCGTATGCCGCAACCGCCGCACTCATTCCGGCAGGGCCGCCGCCTATTATAACCAAATCCATTATTCCGCCTCCTTTGTTTTTCCGACATTTATATACGAATTTCCGCCGGATTTTGTGACACTTTC
Source organism: uncultured Lachnospiraceae bacterium (assembly GCA_964388835.1). Taxonomy (GTDB): domain Bacteria; phylum Bacillota; class Clostridia; order UBA1381; family UBA1381; genus UBA1738. Next base: position 2,125 of record CAYMBZ010000048.1, on the reverse strand, counting down.
ATACGGAATACCCAGCTCCCGTGCCAAAATTTCCACAACATACGGGGAACAGAACCCGCTCTGGCATCTTCCCATTCCCGACCTTGTTCTGCGCTTAACACCGTCTAAGTCGGTAGCTTTAGGATTTGTATGTATCGCATCCAGAATTTCGCCCTCGGTCACAACCTCACATCTGCATACCACTCTGCCGAATTCCGGGCGCTTCTTTATAATTTCATTTTTTTCCTCTATGCTTGCTTCCTTAAAATAGTGCGCCGAGCGTCTTATCGGATTAAATTCACGGTTTTCTTCCGCATCAAAGCCCTGCTCACGCAAAAGCTCAACCACATATTCAGCCACAGCCGGAGAAGCCGAAAGTCCCGGTGATTCGATACCTGCCGCATTTATAAATCCGGCTTTCGGTGAATTGATGATAAAATCTCCGGAGCTTCCCGTTGCACGCAATCCGCAGAATGAAGTGATTGTTTTGTTAAACGGTACGGCCTTTAAGTTTTCCGACGCCTCTTTTATAACAAGCGAAAGTCCCGCGCTTGTTGTTGCGGTATTCTCCTTATCCTCAATATCAACAGATGTAGGTCCCGTCAAAAGATTTCCGTCAACGGTCGGTGAAACAAGTATACCCTTACCCATTTTGGACGGGGTTCTGAAAATTGTGTGTGAAACCAATCCGCCGCACTCTTTATCAAGCAAAATGTATTCGCCGCGTCTCGGGGTAATGGCGAACGAATCATCCCCCGCAAGCTTCGCAATCTCATCGGCAAAAACGCCTGCCGCGTTTACAACATAGCGCGCTTCAATCGTTTCCTTTTCCGACTTAACAGTATAAACTCCGCCGTCATTTTCTATTCCCTTAACCTCAAAATTCAGCTTCAACTCAACGCCGTTATCCATTGCGTTGCCTACTGCCGCGATTGTCAAATCATACGGACAGACAATTGCGCCGGTCGGTGCGTAAAGCGCACAAATCGCACTTTCCGATATGTTTGGCTCAAGGCGCTTAAGTTCTTCCTTATCAATAACCTTAAGTCCCTCAACACCGTTTTTGTTTCCGCGCTCAAAAAGCTCGTTTATTGTCTTTTTGTCCTCTTCATCAAAGCCGATAACAAGTGATCCGTTGTTTTTGTACTTAACCCCAAGCTCATCGGTTACTTGCTTCATCATTTTCGAACCCTTTACGTTCAGTTTTGCCTTAAGGCTTCCTTCCTTTGCATCGAATCCGGCATGCACAATCGCCGAATTTGCGCGTGTTGCCCCTGTTGCAACGTCGTTTGCTTTATCCAAAATACAAACTTTCGCGTTGTATTTGGAAAGCTCTCTTGCAATCATGGCACCGGTAACTCCGGCTCCTATCACCGCAACATCATACATTTTCTATTCCTCCCGTTACGGCAAATGCTTTAAAACCTCTGCCGTTATATGTTTATATTTGCATAACTATTGACTTTACCGCAAATACCCTTTATAATTATAGCATATGAGCAGGAAAAATCAACAATGGCGGTTTTTTTGAAGAATAATCAACTTTAATCAAAGGAGATATCATACATGTATCAGCAGGAGCGCCTTAACGCGATAATAAAAATTCTTAAATCCACGCACTACGCAACAGTAGACTATCTTGTGGAGCAAATACATTACAGCCCCGCCAGCATCCGCCGCGACCTTACTCTGCTTGAAAAGCAGGGCATAGTAAAAAGAAGTTACGGCGGCGTTGAAATCAATGAGGAAAGCTACACACCATTTAAATTCCGCCAACACCTGATGAAGTCCGAAAAAAATCAAATAGCGTATGCCGCGTCCAAGCTTGTTAAAAACGGAGATATAGTGTTTTTGGACGGCTCCACAACCGCGCAGTATATGGGGCATTATTTAACCGAAAAAAAGGATTTAACCGTTATCACAAACAATATCATGCTTGCATCATACCTTAAGGAAAACGGCATACGGGTTTATTCAACCGGCGGGGAGCTGACCGAACTTCCCGGCACACTTTCCGGAATAATTGCGGCGCAAGGATTTGCTTCCTTTCATGCGGATATAATGTTTTTTTCTACTGACGGCGTTGATGAAAACGGTACCGTTACAGTTAAGGAGGACGGAAACTTTCTCCACAATAGCGCAATGC
>CAYMBZ010000047.1:0-11889 GCA_964388835.1 uncultured Lachnospiraceae bacterium | reverse complement strand
CCCTTAGCTTCTTCAACATTGTTGTTTTCAACCGCTTCTTCAAATTTCTTGATAGCAGTCTTAAGAGCTGTCTTGTGCATTTGGTTAATCAAAGTTTTCTTCCGGATAACCAATACGCGCTTTTTTGCTGATTTAATGTTAGGCATAAATGTCACCTCCGAATAGTTTAATAGATAATACTCAATCATTTTACCACAATCAAACAAAAAAAGCAAGTATTTTTTTATTATTTTTAAACTTTTTTTCAATAACCCATAATTCCGTCAAGGGATTCGTCATTTTTTACCCATTCTTCCACATTGATTGTCCGGAATTCATCATGCGTATCGCGGATTACAACCTGCTTTATTCCGGCGTTTATTACCATTCTCTTGCACATCGAACAACATGAGCTGTTTGCCACGATTTCACCGCTGTCCGCTTCAAGCCCTACCAGATACAAAGTAGCTTCAATCAACTCGTTTCTTGAGGCGGATATAATCGCATTCGCTTCGGCATGCACACTTCTGCACATCTCGTACCTCTCACCGCGTGGGATTCCCAGCTTCTGCCTTATACAAAAACCGGCATCACTGCAATTTTTTCTTCCCCTGGGCGCACCCACATACCCTGTGGAAATAATCTCATCATTTTTTACTACTATCGCCCCGTAATTGCGCCGTAAGCAGGTGCCCCTTTCGGCAACCGTCTGTGCAATATCCAAATAGTAATTGTGCTTATCCCGTCTTTTCATATGTAGCGTTCCTCCCTTTGCCCGTTTACGTTATTCTTTTTAAATAATCCAAAGCCTTATATGTGCGTTCGCTTTTTTCAATTATATATTTTTCCGCAATGTCCGCAACCTCGGCGCAAATCTCATCAGTTACCGCAAAGGAAAAAATCTTTTTCTCCTCCGCCGCAAGTATATAGCAAATAGTGTTGTACACACCTCCCGAAATTGTCACATCCGAGGGTGTGCGACAGGAAGCGCATTTCATCCCTCCCGATGTATCAAATGCGCACAGTTTCTCACTTTTTCCGCAAACTATACAGCTGTCCATGCATGGCTCATATCCGGCATACTGCGCAAGCTTTATTTCAAACACCGCTTTTGCAAGCTCTGTTTTTGTATCTCTATATGCCAGCGCATACAGTGTATTTAAGAGTAAGCGCAAAATATTTCGGTCACCGCCGCCGTACATTTCCACCGCCAGTGTGCAGATATAATTTGCAAGCGCAAGTTTAACAATATCCTCGCATACGGGAAAAAATGCATCCTCAATCTCAACCGAATCAACTCGGTAAACTTCTCCGCCCTTTTTACTCAGAACAAATTCCCCGAAGCATAAAAATTGCGTTCCCGCCCTCATTTTGCTCCTATTACTGCGTACTCCGTATGCACATGCCGACACAATCCCCATATTCTCTGTCATAATCGTCAGCATACAGTTTGATTCCCCGTAATCTGCTCTCCTTGTGATAATTCCCCTTGTTTTGCAGGTTTCCATTCCTTTTCCCTCTGTTTATCGCCTTTTTCTGCGATTTTATACAAAAGATATGCGTCGATATCTCCCGTTTCCGTAAACGTTTTCCACGAAAAATCTTTCAGTGTCATTTTGATTTCCCCCTCTAATTTTAGGATAATCAAAATTTTTCGTCTTTATACTGCCACTTTTTGGTTAGGCATAAGATATCCGAACACAAAATGGTTCTTTCACGCAAAAGGCATATCGATTTCAGCCATCTTATGCCTATGCATCATATCCGAAATTTTTTATCATTCTGTCAGAATTTCTCCAATCGCTCTTAATTCTTACCCACAGTTCAAGATAAACCTTTTTATCCAGCATTTCTTCAATATCCGCTCGCGCTTTTTGTCCTATTTTTTTGAGCATTTCGCCGTTCTTTCCTATTATAATTCCCTTGTGGCTCGGCTTTTCGCAATAGATGGTCGCATAAATTTTCGTAATCTCCTCGCGTTCCTCCATCTTTTCTATTTCAATTGCGATTCCGTGCGGAATTTCCTTATCCAAAAGCCAAAGCATTTTTTCACGTATAATCTCGGCAGCTATCTGCTTTTCCGGCTGGTCCGTAACCATGTCCTCATAATAGAACTGCGGTCCCTCGGAAAGCAAGCTCTCGATATCATTCATCAAAATTTCCACACCGTCACCGGTTTTAGCGCTTATGGGCACTATCGACGAAAATTCATGCAAATTTGAATAATCCGCTATAATAGGTAGCAAATCCTCCTTTTTAACCGCATCCACCTTGTTAAGTACCAAAATCGCCGGAACTCCCGTTTTGCCGATATTTTCCGCAATTTCTTTTTCCATCTGTGCAATCGGCTTTGATGCATCAACCACAAAAAGCACAACATCCATTTCGTTCATGGACTCTTTTGCCACCTTGACCATGAATTCTCCCAGCTTATTGTGCGGCTTGTGAATACCCGGTGTATCGGTAAATACCACCTGATAGTCCTCGGTTGTGTGTATGGCAAGAATTTTATTTCTCGTTGTCTGCGGCTTATTTGAAATTATCGCAATCTTCTGTCCCGCAATTGTATTTAAAAGTGTTGATTTTCCCACGTTCGGCATGCCGATAATAGCAGCAAAACCGGATTTATAATTATTTTTCATTTTTTCCTCCGATTAAAAATATAATATCAAAAATCCCCAAAGCAAGGCATGGAATCAAGATTTTCGGCACCGTAAATATATGTACCAGTGTTTCCCATATTCTTGCAAAATTTCCAAACAGGCAAAAGCCTACCGCTATCGACGACATTGCCATAGCAAGCACAGCACCCGCCGCCGCATCCTTTGCTATTTTAGCATCCCTTAAAATTTCCTTCGTTGCGGTATCAACCGCGTGCTCCACCGCGGTATTTAAGAGCTCCACACAAACAACAGCCGCACAGCATACCCAAAGTATCGCCCACTCGGTGCGCGACAGACCGTAAAAATATGCAAAAACCACTATCAAGTTCGTGATAATCAAATGAAACCTAAGATGTCCCTCGCTCTTTATTGCCGCTATAATTCCCTCAATGGCATGATAAAAGCTCATATTACACCTCACGCGTTATGCCTAGTATATTAAGAATTTCTTCCTGTTTCGAAAACATAATCCGCTCCCCCTCAGGGTCATCCACATGGTCATATCCCAAAAGATGAAGCATGGAATGTGCCGTTAAAAAAGCAATCTCGCGTTTTAATGAATGTCCGTACTCCTTTGCCTGTTCCGCCGCACGTTCCGCAGAAATCACTATATCTCCCAAAAGCATGTATCCGTCATCCTCATCATAATCGGAATCGATTATGTCACCGTTTTCATCAAAATACAGTATGGGAAAGGACAGCACATCGGTTGCTTTATCTATATCGCGCATTTGTTTGTTTATTTCCCGAATATTTTCATTATCCGTAATCGTTACGCTGACTTCCGTGTCAAATTCACAGTTTTCGTACTCAAGTGCTGTTTTAATAACCTCTTCGATTACCTTTAAAAGCTCATGGCTTATCTCAATCTTTTCTTGCTCGTTCTCTATTATTGTTCTTATCATTTCTGCGCTTTTTCTCCTGTTCATCATCATATTTTTCATATGCCTTGATTATTTTCTGAACCAGCGGATGGCGCACAACGTCCTTATCCGTCAATATCGAAAATTCAATGCCCTCGATGTTTTTAAGTATTCTCTGCGCCGTCTTTAATCCGGATTTTTTACCGTCCGGCAAATCAACCTGGGTTATGTCACCCGTTACAATTGCACGTGAGCCGAAGCCTATTCGCGTCAAAAACATCTTCATCTGCTCAGGAGTGGTATTCTGCGCTTCATCCAGTATAATAAAAGCATTGTCCAGCGTTCTGCCGCGCATATATGCAAGAGGCGCAACTTCAATCATCCCGCGCTCCTGACATCGCGCAAATCCCTCTCCGCCGAGCATTTCATACATTCCGTCATACAGCGGACGAAGATAAGGGTCAACCTTATTCTGCAAATCTCCCGGCAAAAATCCGAGTTTCTCACCGGCTTCCACCGCCGGTCTTGTCAGAATTATTCTGCTTACCTCCTTGTTCCGCAGTGCCGTTACCGCCTTTGCTACGGCAAGATATGTTTTTCCCGTGCCTGCAGGACCTATACCGAAAACAATGGTATTGTTATCTATCGCTTCGATATATTTTTTCTGCCCCAGAGTTTTTGTCTTTATCGGGCTGCCGTTATGATTAACCGCAATGCAATCATCTCCCAGAAGCTTCATGTCGAAGCCGCCGCTTTCCTGTACCATTGTAATCGCGTACAAAATTTTCTGCTCATCGATATTCTCGCCCTTTTCCAAAATCTGCACAAGTATCGACATCACTTCATCGGCTTTATCCACATTTTCTTCATCACCTGAGAGCTTTATGCAGTTATCCCTTGCGGTTATGCTTACGCCCAATCCCTTTTCCAGCAACTTTAAATTGCAGTCGAAGCTTCCGAAAAGACTTTGCAAATCAATCTCCGACGGAAGCTCTATCTGTCTTTGGTTCAACAAATGTCACCTCTTCAATCCTTTTTTCTGTCCCTATTTGTTCAATAAAACTCATTCTCAAGGTCACCGAAATCGTTTCATTGTCAATTTCGGTAACCTCGGTATTTCTCCCAACCATTCTCGCACCCGGCAAAAGCTCGCGCGCAATCTCCTTTTCCAGCTCAAGCTCCGCCAAATGCACCGCTGTCTCGCGGGAAATCGGCTCGCTTTTTGCAGTGTATTCCTCGCATACAAGAGTGTTTATACCTATACCGAAATAATAGTCTCCCGCATGCGCTTCATAGTCGCGACTGATACTGTCATAATTTTTAAATTTTATGTCCCTTTTGATATATAAAGGTATTTCATAATTTAAAATTTTCAGCGTTAAAAATCTGCGTTTTCTGCCGCTGTATTTTTTATAGCAATAGTTTTGTTTGTATGTACCGCTCCTTACATGCTCGGTATATGCCTCAACCTCGCCCTTTGCATGAACAAGATATCCTCCGCCGTTTAAAAAAGCATAACTTCCGCTGATTACGGTATCGCCCGGGGCAACAGCCGTATTTTCTTCCTTTACACGTTCACCGCGGTATGCGGTAATATTTTTAATAATTCCGCTGCGTGCGGCAATAATGTCACAGGGCACATCCGGGTCAAAAACCTCCGGCGGAATTATATTCTCCCTCACCTTTACAACAGCCTTTGTTCCCTTTACATACACCCACGCCCAGCAGATATTATCGGTATGATTTAAAATGATATTTTTTATTTCGATGCCGGACTTCAAATCCCGCTTAAGCATGCCCTCTCTGACACCCGCAAGGCGAACGGCGGCATTAAGCTGTGCCATATCGCAATTTTCCGCTCCCTCAAAGTTGAGCGTCCATATAAATTGCGAACCCAGTACAAATACAAGAGCAAATGCGGCGGCGCCCGCAATAAAAGCTTTTCTCTTTTTCAATCGGCGCAGAACAAACACCAACCCGCATTTCTTCAAAATATGTACCTTTGTGCCGCTTCCGCACCTTTTCAATCCGAGAAAATCCGAAAGAGAAAGTTCTGTTTCTATTGCATCTCCGCGGATTTCAATCCTGTACGGCTTAATCCCGCAAGCAATAATCGAATTTATAAATTCCTCTTTATTTTGTCCTGATATTAACAGTATAACATATCCTTTGAGAAAATGGAAGATTTTTATTAAAAACAATTTGAAAAACCTCACTAAATCAATCTTATGGCATCGATTTTCCCGACAGCGGTGATATTTCCCTCTCCTATCGTTCCTATTTCCAAGCCTTTTCCGCATATTTCAATAACTCCGCCTTTATATTTCAGTTGTATATTTTCCTTTCTGTATTCAATCAGCGAAAGATAGTTTTCCACATGCACACGCATATCGCCCGCAATCGTTATTGTCGGGATATCCGCAATTACCTCCTGCGGTATTTCCATTGACTCGGAAATTGCTCTTACAATATCCAAAATCATCACCTCTTGCAGAAATTATATGCTATATTTTCCGCTTCAATGTCATAATGATTTATTGGGAGATGATGAAATGCATTTTGTAAAAATAAAAAATATCATTCTTTACTCAGCGGTGCTGCACATTACGATTATGATGATAGTTTTTCCCGATAAATCCGTTTTCTTCGCAAGGCGTGCCGTCGAAATCTGCGCGGATATCGTAATCCCCTCCCTGCTTCCGTTTTTTGTATGCTCGGGAATTTTAATTTATTCGGGGCTTCCCGGAGTTATCGCAAAAATATGCCGACCGATTATGAAACCGCTTTTCAACGTGAGCGGGTGCGGCGCCTCGGCACTTGTTTTGGGTATAATCAGCGGATATCCTTTAGGTGCCGTAACCGCGTGTAAGCTTTATGACCTGGGATATCTTTCAAAATCCGAAGCGGAGCGTCTGCTTGCCTTTTCCAACTGTTCTGGGCCGCTTTTTATCATGGGCGCGGTAGGCTCCGCGATTTATTCCGATGGCAAAATAGGTATGATGCTGTATATATCTCATATCGCGGCGGCACTTAGCGTCGGGATTTTATTCAGATTTTACGCTCTCTCCAAACATAATGCTCCGACATATGAAATAAACAGCCGAGAACTTGATTTTTCCGAGATTTTTTCCGAGGCGATAAAAAGCTCTGTAAAGAGCATATTAACCGTATGCACGTCTGTGATATTTTTCAGCGTTGTGTCCGGAATCATAACGGCAGAGCTTCCCGTATCGGACAGCTTACAAGCGCTCATCTGCGGACTTATTGAGCTCACCGGCGGCACCAAAGCGATAAGCGAAACTTCCCTTGCTCTTACGGAAAAACTCGTTCTCTCCGCATTTATTGTCGGATTTGCGGGCATTTGCGTTCACATGCAGGTTATATCCGAAGTTTCAAAATATCATCTGAACCTTTTTCCCTACTTTTTGGGGAAATTTCTGCACGGCATAATCTCGGCGGCATACACTTTTGTATACCTGAAGTTATTTCCTCGTGATATACTTGTATTTGCCAACAGTTCCGCAGCCTCCGCCGGTTTTTGCATGAGCTCGCTTTACTCCGCCGTAGGCATAGTATTTTTATTCACCCTCGCAGCATTTGTATTTCTGTTCGGAATGTTTGCCGCCGGGGAGCGCTCCGGTGCAATATAAAAACCGATGCGCCGCGCACAGCGCGGTTATTTTGTGCTGTGCGCCGAAATTCGCATCGGCATTTTTTATAAAAGGTCGGCAATATCCAAAATAAGTCTTTCAGTCTTTTCCCATCCGAGACACGGGTCTGTGATTGATTTTCCGTAAACTCCGCCGTTCGGTTTTTGAGCTCCGTCCTCAATATAGCTTTCAATCATAAGTCCCTTTACAAGCTTCTTCACATCATTGCTATGGCGACAGCTGTGCAGAATTTCCTTTGAAATTCGTATCTGCTCCAAATATTGTTTTCCGGAATTCGCATGATTTGTATCGATAATCGCCGCAGGGTTTTTAAGTCCGCTTTCGGCATAAATTTCGCACAAGCGTATTAAATCTTCATAATGATAGTTGGGCATCGATTGTCCGTGCTTGTTCACCAATCCGCGCAAAATCGCGTGTGCGTGCGGATTTCCGCCGCTTTTGACTTCCCAGCCGCGATAGATAAATGTATGCTTATGCTGAGCCGCCGTTATTGAATTCATCATCACCGAAATATCTCCGGAGGTAGGATTTTTCATGCCCACAGGTACATCAAGTCCGCTTGCTGTCAATCTGTGCTGTTGATTTTCAACAGACCTTGCTCCCACCGCAACATACGCCAACAGGTCGGATAAATACCTATGATTTTCCGGATAAAGCATTTCATCCGCACAAGTAAATCCCGTTTCCTTAACCGCACGCATATGAAGCTCTCTTATTGCAACAAGACCGTTCAGCATATCCGATGCCTTGTTCGGGTCAGGCTGATGAAGCATGCCCTTATAACCGTCTCCGGTAGTTCTCGGCTTATTGGTATAAATTCTCGGAATAATCAAAATTTTATCGCTTACCTCGTCCTGAACCTTTCTGAGACGACCGATGTAATCAATTACACTTTCATCTCTGTCTGCCGAGCACGGCCCTATAATCAGCAAAAATTTATCGCTCTTTCCCTCAAAAACGGCTTTAATCTCAGCGTCTCTTTTTTCCTTAACCGAAATGCTTTCCGCATCCAAAGGATACTGTTCCTTTATGTCCCTCGGTACCGGCAGTTTCCTTAAAAATTCCATGTTCATGTCTCTTACCTCCGTAATTACTCTATTGTTCCTCCGCCGATTACAACATCTCCGTCATACAAAACAACCGCCTGTCCCTTTGCGATTGCTCGCTGAGGAGCTTCGAATTCTATGTGCACGCACCCATCACCCGTAACGGTAACATGTGCCGCCTCCTCAGTTTGGTTGTATCTTATTTTTGCCTTTGCTTTAAAAGACTCCGGCGGTTTTTCAAACGCAATCCAGTTAAAATCCTTTGCGGAAAGCTCTTTTGAAAAAAGCTCTTCGTTTGGGCACAACACAACTTCATTTTTTGCTATATCCTTTTGCATTACATACATGGGCGCAGGCAAGCTCAATCCCAGACCCTTGCGCTGTCCTACTGTGTATTTGATTATACCCTTGTGTTCACCCAAAACCTTTCCGTTTCGGTCAACAAAGTTTCCACAAGGGTAACGTTTTCCGCAAAACCGTTCGATAAATCCCGCATAATCGCCGTCCGGCACAAAACATATATCCTGGCTGTCATGCTTCTTTGCATTTATAAATCCGTTCTCCTCCGCAATTTTCCGAACCTCGGACTTTTCAAATCCGCCGAGTGGGAAAAGCGTATGCGCAAGCTGTTCTTGGGTCATCGAATACAAAACATAACTTTGATCCTTTGATAAATCCTTTGCCTTTTTCAGCAAAAATCTGTCACCCGATTTTTCTATACACGCATAATGCCCGGTTACAACATAATCAAAATCCAGTTCCCTCATTCGATTCATCATCTTTTCGAACTTCAGATAGCGGTTGCAATCGATACAAGGATTTGGCGTCGCGCCCTCCTCATAACTGTTTATAAATTTTTTAATCACTTTTTCTTCAAAATCAGCAGTGAAATTGAATACATAATGCGGCATCGAAAGTCGTGACGCAACCTGGCGCGCATCTTCCGTGTCCTCAAGCGAACAGCAGGTTTTATCCGCAATTTCGACATTTCCGTTGTTAAAAAGCTTCATCGTGGCACCGATACATTCGTACCCCTCTTTAACGGTAAGATATGCCGCTACCGACGAATCTACTCCTCCGCTCATTGCTATAATAGCTTTTTTCATTGTTGCTCTCCTGTCTGCGGCACCCGCCGCAAATACTGCCCCGTTTGGGAATAAATATATTAAATGAATAATTTAATATTGTCGCAGATGATTTGAATTGCCGCAAGGCAACGTGTGTCCGGTACGTATCGTGCCGAACGGCATATCGAAAATCTCGCAAGAAATTTATATCGATGAATTCATTATAGCACAAACAGAAAAACACGTCAACAAAAAACCTACGTCGTCGCCAAAAAAACCGCATATTATACAGATTTTTAAGCACCGCATGCAAAAATGAGCCACAAAAAGCGCATACTTTTTACAGCTCATTCAACATTTTCGATATTATCCGAATAAGTGGAAATTCACAATTAATCCGGCAAAAACTATTGATACCGTTGACAGAAGTTTAATCAATATATTTATCGCCGGTCCCGAGGTATCCTTAAACGGGTCTCCGACTGTATCGCCCACAACCGCCGCCTTGTGGCAATCGCTTCCCTTTCCGCCGAAACTTCCGCTTTCGATATATTTCTTCGCATTATCCCATGCACCGCCGGCATTGGACATTAATATTGCAAGCAAAAACCCCGTTACGGTTGCTCCGCCGAGCATACCGATAACACCGTTCGGTCCTAACAGAAGTCCCGTCAAAATCGGTACAACCACCGCTATTACTGTCGGTAAAATCATTTCTTTAAGACTTGACCGCGTGCAGATATCTATACATGCCGCATAATCAGCTTCCGCTTCCTGGGACATAATTCCCTTTATTTCCCTAAACTGCCGTCTTACCTCAACAACCACACTCTGTGCGGCACGCCCCACCGACTCCATTGTAAGAGCCGCAAACACAAATGGCAGACATCCGCCTATAAAAAGTCCCACAAGCACAGTAGGATTCATAATACTCATATCAAGCACGAAACCATCAGGCGCAATCGTCTTAATCTTATCCACATATGATGCGATAAGTGCCAGCGCGGTAAGTGCCGCAGAGCCGATAGCAAAGCCTTTTCCCGTAGCCGCCGTTGTATTTCCCAAAGAATCAAGTGCATCCGTTCTGTCGCGAACCGAATGCTCAAGTCCCGACATTTCCGCAATCCCTCCGGCATTATCCGCAACCGGGCCGTATGCATCGGATGCAAGCGTAATTCCCAAAGTGGAAAGCATTCCCACAGCCGCAAGCGCGATTCCGTAAAGTCCCGTCTCGGCATCTCCGTCTCCGGCGAAATAGGAAATCAAAATACATGCCGCAACGATAATAACCGGAAGTGCCGCAGACAGCATGCCGAGGCTCATTCCGCCGATTATGATTGTTGCCGAGCCTGTTTGAGAGGTCGATGCAAGCTTTTTCGTCGGCTTGTATGTGTCAGACGTAAAATATTCGGTCGCAAGCCCTATCAGCACGCCAGACAAAAGTCCCGCAAGTACCGGGATATACAGATTTATATTCTCCTTTCCCAAAACGAACCAAATAAGCGGAAATGCACCGATTGCCACAATAACAGAGCTAAGATTGGTACCCCGCCTCAGTGCTTTCAAAAGAAGCTTTTGATCCGCCTTTTCTCCGGTTTTAACAAAAAACGAACCGATAATCGATGCCACAATCCCCAAAAACGCCATAAGCATCGGAACAGCCATTGCTTCAACTCTTCCCAGCGCCGCAACACCCAGTGCACACGCCGATACAACCGAACCGAAATAGGATTCATACAAATCCGCGCCCATTCCGGCAACATCGCCCACATTGTCACCTACGTTATCCGCAATAACAGCCGGATTGCGAGGGTCATCCTCCGGTATTCCTGCTTCAACCTTTCCCACAAGGTCTGCACCCACGTCTGCGGCTTTTGTGAAAACTCCGCCTCCGACTCTTGCGAAAAGTGCCATGGAAGAGGCGCCCATTCCAAAGGTAACCATCGTGGAAGCAATTGTTCCGATGTCGCATCTGAAAACAAAATAAAGCAGTGTAAACCATACCGAAATATCCAAAAGTCCCAAGCCCACAACTGTAAATCCCATTACCGAGCCTGCGGAAAATGCCACCTTTAATCCCTCGTTAAGGCTCTTTATGCAGGAATTCGCCGTTCGCGAATTTGCACTTGTTGCAATCTTCATGCCGACAAATCCCGCCAAGGCCGAGTAAAGTCCGCCGGTGACAAACGCAAACGGTACATATACCGAAAGCATGTTGAATCCCGATAAAATAAAAAGTACAGTAAACATACAGACAAAGAAAACAGCAACCACCTTGTATTGACGTTTCAGATACGCATTTGCTCCGGTTCTTATTCGCCCGGCAATACTGCGCATTTTCTCCGTACCCTCGGGAAATTTCAGTACCTGTTTTGCCTTTAAAGCGGCAAAAAACAGTGCCAACAATGCCCCGAATAATGTCGTCAAAGCCAACCCTGTTTCCATAAACTACCACCCTTTCAAAGATGTTCTGTATTTACTTATTTTACACATTTTACCACTTTTTAATCTCCATGTCAATATTTTTTGGGACAAATTACCATATTTTTTGTAGGTTTGTCAATGATGTGTTACACATTTCAGAAGATTTCTCCATAACG
>CAYMBZ010000046.1:0-12027 GCA_964388835.1 uncultured Lachnospiraceae bacterium | reverse complement strand
ATACATTTTCCCGCGGTGAACAATCTCGCGTATGCTCTTGTAATATTTTATCTGCCCCGAAATCTCGGCAAGCTCGTCCTCGCTCATTTTGGTAATATCCAGCTCATATCCGAACTGTCCGCACATTGCCGCCGCGGCACGTGTTTCTATCGGCGTTGTTCTTGCAACTTGATGATTCGGTACTGCCGAAATATGTGCACCCATAAATGCGGACGGCATTACAATACTTGTTCCGTGCTGAATATACAATCTCTCTATAGCATCGGTATCATCGCTCGTCCAATACTGGTCAAAATAATGCATAAGTCCCGCATCGAAACGTCCGCCTCCACCGGCACAGCCCTCCATAAGCACGTTAGGATATTTGGATTTTAATGTTTCAAGTATGTGGTAAAGACCCAGCATATATCTATGCGCAACCTCCGGTTGTCGCTCGCGCGGAAGCTCGCTTGAGCCCACTTCGCACATATTTCTGTTCATATCCCACTTGATATATGCAATTTTGCCTGTCGATAAATGCGAATCCATTACCGAAATAATATAATCGCACACGTCACCACGCGAAAGGTCCAGTGTAAGCTGTTGTCTTGCCTGTGTTCTTTCACGTCCGTCAACGTGCAGACACCAATCGGGATGTGCACGGTATAGGTCGCTGTCCGGCGAAATCATCTCCGGTTCAAACCAAAGACCGAACTTTAATCCGATTTCGTTTACCTTATCCGCAAGTCCGTCAATTCCGCCCGAGAGCTTGTCTTTATTCACATACCAATCTCCCAAAGAGCAGTTATCGCTGTTTCTTTTTCCGAACCAGCCGTCGTCCAGCACCAAAAGCTCAATTCCGACCTTTTTTGCGCATTTTGCCAAATTAAGGATTTTTTCCTCGTTAAAGTCAAAATACGTTGCCTCCCAGTTGTTTATAAGGACAGGGCGTTCCTTTCCGCGCCAATCGCCGCGTGCAAGGCGCTCTGCATACAATTTGTGATATATCTGCGACATTCCGCCCAAACCGCAATCGGAATATACCATTACAGCCTCAGGCGTGTCAAAGCTTTCGCCAGGCTCCAATCTCCAGTTGAAATCATAGGAATTTATACCCATATACACGCGTGTTCTGTCAAAGCGTGCCGATTCCGCGCCCGCCTCAAAATTACCGCTGTAAACAAGAGAAAATCCGTAAACTTCGCCGTAGGCTTCCGTTGTATCTTTGCGTGCCAATGCGATAAAAGGGCTGTGGCAATGAGAACTTGCTCCCCATCGGCTTTCAATCTGAACTCGTCCGTGAAGAAGCGGTGCTCTTTCAATATGGCGTTCGCGTGCCCAATCACCCTGTAGGTGTATGAAATCAAAATCCATATCCTCGAAATCAACGCACACACTTTGAATATCCTTAATGTTCATCACATTTTCACTGCCGTTTTTTGCCGTAACGCTTCTTGTGATTGCATCATATTCGCCGAATACGCTGTAGCGGTATATTAGAGTAAGACCCGTATGCTCGTCCAGCATTTCTATTTCAAGGGTATCCGCCTCGCCGTCATTTACGGTATATGTCGACGGTAGATTGCAAAGCTTAGGTTTTGACGGAGTTATTTTATATCCGCAAAACTTCATTCTCGTTATATGACTTCCGTCAGCATATTGCGCGCGAAATGCCGCTTTTCTCACATCGTGGCTTCCCGAGAAAGAATATTCCTGTGGAATAATTTCGGTGGATATACTGCCCTTTTCGGCTTGAAATACCCACGCATCTACATGCTTGCACATATCGTGTGTGTCCGCAATTCCGTCTAGGCACTCAAGCCGTTTTCCGTAATATGTATGTGTAAGGGTCAAATCCTCTTCTACCTTGAACACATAAGAGGTGTTCACCGTTTGTAAATGAAATATTCCGTTTTCGCTGTTATATATTATCATATCTTTCCTCCGTCAAAAAAATTCTACAAAAATTATACTACAAAATTGAATATAACGCAATAGTCCGCGCCGATAAAATAACCGTAACGATACAAAATAAATTAAGAGGCTGTAAAAAATAACTTTTTACAGCCTCTCAACCGACAGCCGCCGGTATTTTACGAGAATATATATGTAGCAATAGACCTTGCCTCAGCCTTTGCCGACACCATCTTGCCGTCTATGTTTATTGCAAACGCCAAATCATTCTCCGTCATATTCAAAACAACCGTAACGATACTTCCGTCGGGATTTTTGAAGGAAACCGTATCAAGCTCCCTTGTCCACTTGCTTGTTCCTATTCTCTTCGCACCTTTTTTGACATATTTGCTTATATGCCCGATATAGTAGTAAGAATCGTGAATATAAACCTTGTCCTCCTTTGTGTCCGCCATAATAGGCGCATCGCAGAAGTTTCCCACATGGTTGGGGCCGCCTTCTTCATCCAAAAGGAGATTCCAATCACAAAATGTATTGCAATAATTATTAAAGTTGCCAATCATGTCATGCGCATACTTTTCTCCGATTTTTACGGTATCCGCCGCGCCTAAGCTGTATTCATAGCAACCCTCGGAAAACAGAATTTCTTTATCGGGAAACATTTTGTTAAACATTTCAAGCTGTTCAAAATGATCTCCGCTGTACCAGTGCACCGCAATGCCCGAAAAACATTTTTCAGCCGTCTCATTTGATAGAACCGTCTTTGCTCTTTCCACGGTTCTTTCCTTGTTATGATCCCAGAAGAAAACCTTAACACCTATCTCTTTCATCTTTTTCCCGAGATAATTCACCGCAAAGTCCCTCTCCTCTTCCGCGGTATATACGCACGAATCCCATGTTTGCACAGCTTTGGGCTCATTTTGTACCGTAATCGCGGTAATATTTATGTCGTTCTCCCGATACTTTTCAATGAATTTTACATAATATTCCGCCCAAAGTTCAAAATATTCTTCCTTAAGCTTTCCGCCCTCATTCATTTGCCCGTTTGTTTTCATATAAGGCGGCGGACTCCACGGAGATACCAGCATTTCGATATCCCCGTACTTCATGGCATCCTTAATCATCGGAATAACGGATTTTTCGTCTCTCTTTATATTAAAGGTCGCAAGAGTCTCATCTCCCTCTTCCACGCAGGTGTAATTCCCCAGTGAAAAATCACAGCTGTTCATATGCACTCTGCCGTAATTATAGCCGATTCCGTTTTCCTTATCGAAATACAGCTTAAGAATTTTTTCTCGGTTTTCTTTTGAAAGCTTGTCAAGAGTTGTTGATGCGGCTTCCGTAAAAGCGCCGCCAAAACCCTTTATTTCCTGATACTCAACCTCCGGAAATACCGAAATTAAGTTTCCCTCACGGCCCACATCGTCCAAAAAAGCATAATCGTTTGTTTCTCTCATGGGCGCCTTGCCTTTTATGGTTTTAATAACCTTAATTTCCATATTATCCTCCAAATAACTTACTTCATTTTACTATTTCATAATAAACGCAAAATTTATATCCTTTTCGCTCAAACGATATTTTTCCAAAAGCTCCGGTCCGCAGGAATTTGAACCGATACCGGAATTTTTATAATCGATTCTTATATTGATTCCGTTATCCTTTTCAAGCTCATCCCGATGCTGTGCCTTTTCAAGCATGTCTCCGGTATACTGCGACACGTTAAAATCAAATTCCGTTTCCGACACAAATTCAATGCCGTTTTCCATTTTTAATACCTTGGTTTTTGTATGGTTTCCGTGCTCCTGCGGTCTTATATACGGAACATATTCGCTTTCCGCATCGCTTTCAAACCAATCCACTCTTGCCGAACGGCACATGTCGCAATAATTTTCATGAGGCCCCATCCCGAAATATTTGAACTTATTTTTATTGCATGGTGTCTTTATCTCAAATCCCAGCCTCGGAAGCCATACGCATCTTTCTTTCACTTTTCCGCAAAGCTGTACCTTAATTTCACCGACCTTATTTACAAAATACGAAACAGTGTAGGTAAAAAACGGCGTTCTCGAAACTCCCGCCAGCGCTCCCGATACCGTAACACAGCTTCCCTCCGTGCAGCAATCGTAAACAAACTCAAATTGTCTGTTAAGGTTTTCACCCTCCCAGATATTGTACCACCCCCACTTGTTCTTCATAGATCTTTCGTTATCGGTAGGCGCTCTCCATGCGGAAATTTTTATCGGCGCTGCAAGCTGTTCTTCGCCGTGCTTTTTGATGCTTACAAAGGTGCCGAGATTTTTGGAAAATGTATATTCAAAGTCCTCTCCGCTGAAAATTATGAAGCCGACCTTTTCCGACACAATTGCCTCTTCCTCCGAAAAGCTCAATCCGGTTTTTTCTACTCCGAGCTCTTTCCGACATTGTGCAACACACAAATCCCCATTATACAAATAGCAATTTACGTAAGCTCCCAAGCGGCATTTTTCCGGCCAAGCAATTTTTATTGATTTTTTTTCGTGAGGAGCAATATCAATCCTGTCGGTTTTTGCGGTAACCGTTTCGCCGTCCACTTTTATTTCATACCGGAATTCAAGTTCGCTCAAATTTGTAAAGTCGTAACGATTTGCTATAATAAGTTCATCGCCCGCAAGTTCACATTCCATTCCCTGGTATGCCTTTTTTATTTCAAGGCTTCCCGCCTTTAATGTTCTGTCATAAAACACCATTCCGTCACAGCAGAAGTTGCCGTCATGGGTCATTTCACCCTCAAAATCTCCGCCGTATCTCGGAACTCCGTCAACAATAACCGTATGGTCTGCCCATTCCCAGATGCATCCGCCCATAAAGTTTGGGTAGTGATACAGCTCTTCCCAATAATCACAAACATCACCGGGGCCATTTCCCATTGCATGAGAATACTCGCACAGAAAGTACGGTTTTTTGAAATTTTCATCCTCAAGTTTTCCCTTGATTTCGGCTATGGATGCATACATTCTTGAATGAATATCCACGCGCTCCGCATATTCCGCAGTCTTGTTATCGTATATTGCGGCAAAATCCGCTATTCGCGAAGCATCCTCGCTGTGTACCAATCTTGAAGGATCCGCGTTTCTTAACCATTTTATCATCTCATAGGAGTTTTCGCCGTGTCCGGACTCGTTTCCTATTGACCATGAAAAAATTGAGGTGTGGTTTTTGTCACGATGATACGCGCGCTCGATCCTGTCGATAAACACTCCCATCCACTCGAGATTACTGCACGGCCATTCCGAATTTTCAATACAATCAAAACCCGTACCTCCGGCATATCTGTTTTCAAATCCATGTTCTTCAAGGTCGGTTTCCAACATTACATAAAAACCCAGTTCATCGCACATCTCCAAAAATTTCGGTGTGGGCGGATAATGTGAAGTTCTGATTGCGTTGATGTTGAGCTTTTTCATAAGCTGTAAATCCCGCAAAATATCCTCTTCGCTCATGGTCCATCCTTTCTCGGCATGGGTATCGTGGTGATTTACGCCCTTGATTTTTACCGGGACTCCATTAACCAAAAATTCCTGTTTTTCGCTGATTTCATATTTAACAAATCCGAATCTCTGCCTGATAACCTCATCCTTGTATGTAAACACTATCTCGTACAGGTACGGCTTTTCGGCATTCCATAAAATAGGGGAATTAACCGCTATTTCCGCTGTTTTATCTGCCTGAACCTCCGCTATAATTTGTTTTTCCCCGTCAAACAGCTCTATTTTTGCACTGCCGTCAAAATCAACCTTTACAAAATTCCCCTCGGTGACGATTGTTATGTCCTTTATATGACCTTTCGGTCTTGAAAGCAGGTATACATCGCGAAATATTCCGTGAAATCTGAAAAAGTCCTGGTCCTCGATATAGCTTCCCACGCACCACTTTCTTACCTTTACGAGAATCCTGTTTGTGCCGCGTTTTACATATTCTCCGATATTAAATTCCGCCTGCAAATGCGACCCTTGCGAAAATCCCGCATATTGACCGTTTATGTACAGCTCAAGGCAGCTCGCCACTCCCTCGAACACGACATATATCTCTCTGTCCGTGTCGTCAATTTCAAAGCTTCGCTCATACACTCCCATAGGATTTTTTGTGGGAATGTACGGAGGATTTACCGGATGCGGAAAGGCAACATTGGCATAATTGGGATTTTCATAGCCCAAAAGTTCCCAGCATGAGGGAACCGATATTTTTTCCCAGCTCTTGTCCTCGTATTCTTCCTGAAAATCACACTCATAAAATTTAAAATTCCATTCGCCGTTTAATGACACTGTTCCTCCGTCCGGAATATAATAAGCACGCTGTTTTTCACGTTTTTCGCTTATTAAATTGATGTCCTCATATTTTCTCATAAATTCCACCTCGTCAGTATATTTCTATTGTAATTTATTTCTCCTACGTATTTATGCCCCCTTATATGGAAGGCATACGTTTCTCAACATGCAGTATATCATCTTTCCATGTAAAATACAAGCTTTTTTATTATAAAATTCCCCGACAAGCCGTCACAATTTAATTTCCGGTTTCGGTTTTACAGCTGAAATTGCAATGGATTTTACTTTGGGAATTAACCTGAACTTCTTATTATGAATTAAATGTGAAAAAGTGCTTGACAAAATCATGTGACCTGTGGTATAATATTCAATGTTGTAAAAGTACGCGCCGGTAGCTCAGTTGGATAGAGTGTTTGGCTACGAACCAAAAGGTCGGGGGTTCGAATCCCTTCCGGCGTACCATACCGAGTGTTCATACAGAACCTGAAAGGTTTTGTATGACACTCGGTTTTTTTATTGTATTTTTTCTCATATTCTGCTTTTCGGTTTCGTAACCTCAATATACAATTCCTTATCAATCTAAAGTACGGAATAATTAAAATATTTGCAGATAATATTCGAAAAGCTTAAGAATATAAAATAATGAGGTATCTATTGGCAAAAAGCAAATTTCGCCGTATAGTCAGTAGGAATCTATGAAAACAGGAGGGAATTATGAACGCTGACAGGATAGCAGTTTTAATAAAAACGGCATCGATTGAATTTGACAAAATGGCAAACCCAATTTTGGCAGATTACGATTTGACAGCCTCGCAATGCAGAATATTGAAATTTTTGTTTATGCATAAAAACCAACGCGCACGAATTGTGGATATTGAAAAGGAGTGTGCAATTACGTACCCAACGGTTTCGGGTTTGATAGAAAGTCTGGAAAGAAAGAATTTATTTTGAAAATCGATCCCAAAGATGCCAGAAGTAAGCTAATTTCATTAGCCCCAAAAGCAAAATGTATACAAATGGAGTTGGAATCAGTTGCTACGAAAATCGACCATGTATAGGTTGAAAATTTGTCGGAACAAGAAAGAAAAGAGTTACAAAAGTTTCTTCAAAAGCTTTTGTAAACAGAAAGTGAGAATAAGTAAAATGCCAATAGAAACACAAAAAGAAAACCGTATGAGAACTGCAAAAATGTTCCCTCTGATTTTATCCATGTCACTGCCTGCTATGTTTTCTATGCTGATTCAAGCACTATATAACATTGTGGATAGTTATTTGGTGGCGCAGGTCAGCGAAAAAGCCGAATCAATCGCAACACGTGGCGTTATACTCAGTATCATAACATGGTTGCATTTGCTGTTTTTGGAATGTTTTTCACGACTCCGCTCTTTCAGATGTTTGAGTTGGATGCTGAAATAGTTCATATGGGCAATCAGTATCTTTCTATTTGTTGTGTATTCGCTTTCAGACAGTTTGTTGTGACGATGCCGGAAAAATCTTGCAAGTCACCGGCAATATGTTTTGACCCATGATGTTTCAATTGGTTGGTGCTGTAATAAATATAGTGAGAGTGTGAAATAAAGAAGAGATTGACCGTCCGGATGAAGTCCGGAAAGTTTATGAGGAAACAGAAGTATGGCTTTCGGAAGATCACTCAAAGTGATTTGTGTTTTTAATCTTAGTACCCGCTTAACCGCACTTTGCCGCGATTAATCGGGTATTTATTTTATAACAAAAAGTTAAAGCTATGTTTAAGAGAAAAAAACTTATTTACTGTTCAATGCTTTACACAAAATTGGATATAGTTTCCAACTCATCTCGCATATCATATCTCAAACATTGTTCAAGAAATCTTTAATATAAACATACACGCCCGCACTCCATCCCAGCATCGGCGGCATTTCATATTCATTTGTCACATTAATATTTCCTTCCGCAACATTATATTTTTCCCAAAAATTATTCGTTTTTTCAAACACATCTTCAACCAAATTTACATATTTTTCAGCAATCCTGCGTGCCTCTTTGAGATACCCGTAATTTTCCAAAGCTCGAACCATAATATATTGCAGGCACGGCCATCCGTTCGGCCAATCCCACTGAAAGTTAATTTTGCTTTCCTGCTTTTCACAAGTTGTAACACCGAATCTTTCCTCAATTCTGTCTAGGTTTTTGACAAGTAATGCCGCTTGCTCACTATTTGCGGCCTTGTTAAACATCGTATAATACGCCGCCACAGAGAAAACATTGCCGTAACTTTCATTTTCAAAATCATAATCCGAAAATATCTTATCAGCATTGATTAGATATTTATTCATCAGCTCCGCACGTTTTTCCGCGCGTTTTTTCCATAATTCATTTTCGCCGTTTTTCAATTCTCTTGAAAAATATTCCATATTTTTTTCAAATCCGTATAATAATGAATTTAAATCTATCGGCGCATAATCATGTGCGTTGGTTCCCCATCTGGGAGTTATGTCCCAACCGCTTTCCGCCGTTGCAAGCATGTGCCGTCCGAAACCGAGTGTATTTTCTTCTACATTGATTCCGGTTCTGCCGTTAAGCAACTTTGCCATTATCATAAGTTCTTCATCTGTTGCATCACTGTCGTAGCGGTTTAATCCGATTTTTGTAATTCGCCTCGTCATCCAAAAATCATATTCCTTTACCAACGCAGAATATGCACCGGTGAGCCATACCTTATCATTGTAATATTCGTAAATATCTTTAACCATTTCCGACAAAAACGGCGGTTGAGAACGATTAAGGTAAAAAGTTCTGTTTCCGTTTGGCATAAATCCATACTTATTTACAAGGTATAATATATTATCCGTATTGTTCTTTGCAAGCTCAGCTTTCTCCATCTTTATTAAGCCTATATTTGTAAAATATGTATCCCAGTAATACAATTCGTCAAAAATAACGGTTGACGGAACCGTATAGCTATACGGAACTCCCAAAAGATCTCCGTTATCCTCCTTGCTGTTCCGTATGCATTTTTTCAGATTTTCTTCGATATATTCGATAATTTTACCATTTTTTTTCATAATTATAAATCCTCATTTCATATTTTGTTAAAAAATTCTGTGACTATTATATATCAATTTTAACAGAATTTCAATACATATTTTCCCGATTGATGTTCCGTATTCAAACGGCTTTACGGAAGGCTGTAACAACAGGATTAAGGTACCAAAACGCAATGCTTACGGATACCGAAATTTCGAATGTTTCAGAAAACGCATACTTCATATGTCCATCTAAAAAACGACCTCGCCGAGCGAGGTCGCTGATATTCACATTTTTCCATTTCGGATTGCACCACAACTATTGACTAATAGCCGCATTACAATGCATCACACCGATTCATTTCTGCCCTTTCTTTTTACACATCCAATTGATGCAATTTTTTTCCGTTTACCGATATGTCCGAAATATTAATATTATGAAATTCATCAGTTCCATCAGCAGGCAAAACAATACATTTTATATCAGGCATGGAATCTTTTAAAGGCAAGCCCTCATCATAAAATACGTTAATGTTTTTGACCGTAACATCATGGATGTTTCTTTGTTTTACACCTGTCAAATCTATAAAACTCGTTATTTGCGGTAAATTCCATAGCTTACAGCATTCAGGCGTTCTCATTATCTCATTTCCAAATAAAATCAACCGCGGCACAGCGATGATATTTTGGGCATTGTAAATCTCCTCATCATTGTTTTGATAAATTTCTACCGTATCAAAAGCATTAAATTCCACATTAATGTTTTCAAACACAACATCATGAACTTCGGCACAATCTCCGTTATTTATGTCGAGTGCCGCGTTACCGCATCGAATTAAATCACAGTTTTTAAACGATATATCTTCATATTCACGGCAAACCGTTTCAACGCCAACTTCGCAACATTTTCCCCAATCGCACCATAAAACACAGTTATCAATGTGAATATTTTTATTATCTATATAATAATACCTGTCAATTCCCTTTATTGTAATCGTATCATCAAATGAATGAACAAAGGAGTTGCTTACAAAAATATTCCGGCAATTTACTATATCAATTCCATCGGTGTTATATCGCCACTGACCGAAAATTTTAATATTATCAACCGTAACATCAAAACATCCAAAAAAACTCAAACACCATTCTGCGGAATTTTTCATTCCGACTCCTTCTATTTGTACATTTTTGCAATCGTAAAATCTCATGTTACCGTTTGTGTAAGATTCATAACAAAAATTACCGCTTCTTTCTTCATGGCTGTCGTCAAAAATACCGTTTCCGTAAATATGGATATTCTCCGCACCATCAGCATACAAACACCCATATACAAGTGCATCTTTATCTATATAAACACTTTCATTACTTTTGAGCGTAATTTTTCCCGGGAAATGAATTCCGGCACCAAAATAGTGTGTAACCGCATCTTTTTCAGGAGCCTCAATCGGTTTTGAATTAAAAATATACAAACAATGGTGGTAACTATCACATTCAAAAACATACTGTCCATTTTCCTTAAGAGCAAACGATACTTTACCGTTCTCTTCGGTACATTCAATTTTTCTCGAATACGGTTTAATTAATATTTTTTCATGCTCAATTCTCGGTATTACTTCAATTTTAATTTCCTCATCGCTGACAATATTTACAAAAGAAGCATTTTCCGATTGTTCAAAAGGTCTTTGATGACCCGGCCAAACTGTATTAAACGGATACTTCGATATACGGCAAGTATAAACAGGAATCTCTTCTCCGTTTACAAAAACGCGGTAATCCTCCGATATGGGTTCAATATATTTAAAACAAGATTTTGTATAAGTATGTTCAAATTTAGAATATGAATACACTTAAAACACCTCCTTATCCGCAAGAATTCTGTCTGCTATTTTCTCCATTCCTTTGTTTCCCGAGTGATTTGCCACACCTTCATGTTTAAATAAACCGATTGCTTTCATATAATCATCCTCCCTCAAATCACCAAACTCAATCAAATGATATCTAAAATATTTGATGTATTATGATACAATCATGGTAACATAATACATCCTTTTTGTCAACCGTTAACGAGAAATTATATATGTAGGTTTACAATAAATGTGTTACATTCCGGCATATTTTGTTACGAGATATACTCATAACAAAGTATGTCGGCAAAAAAAAGAATAGTAAGTGAAACTTTTTGTGTTATAGTTAATTCACCACAAAAAAACCAAAACAACGGAGCCGCTTGCTATGAAAACTATAACACAAACAATGAAATTTCGTCAAGCAATAATTGAATATTCTTTTAAACATGGAGTAACAAAAGTTGCTATTCGCTATAATGTTAATCGTCAATATGTTTATCGGTGGCGCAAAAGATATGACGGAACATTGTAATCATTAGCTGATAAATCTCACAATCCACATCATCACCCAAAGCAACATACCGATGACGAGTTAAAACTCCTTTCAAATATGCGTAAACGTAATCCACATGCAGGCTTGGTTGTCTTTTGGGTAAAACTTCGCCAAATAGGTTATACACGTTCTATAACCGGTCTTTATCGAATTTTACGTAAAAAGGGACAAATGGCTATCAAACCGCTTATAGACAATCCCAAATTTTGTGTAAAGTCTTGAAGAGACCTCCAAGATGGTGTATGATAAATATAACATTTTGGAGGTTTTTAATATGCCAAGGTACAAATTAAGTCCTGAAGATCGGGCAGCGGAAAGAGAAAGAAAAGAACATTTGAGAAACATCATGAAAGGTTCGGATGTAAAAAATTTTGACGACCTTAAAGATGTATTTAAGCTCATGGTCGGAGAAATACTTGAAAATG
>CAYMBZ010000045.1:0-12105 GCA_964388835.1 uncultured Lachnospiraceae bacterium | reverse complement strand
TGAAAGAACAGACCGAGGGGATTGTAAAAAGTATTAAAAGTCTTGAAGAACGGTTGAAAATGGCGGAATTTAATATCACGCAGGGCGACAGATTGCAGTACAGCTTATGCGACACATTTGAAAACATTGACGATATATTATCCTCTGCCGACATTACCAACGAAATGCTCAAGCGTGTTATTGACCGCATAGAAGTTCGGGAAAATGGAAAAATTGACATATACTTAAAACTGCTGACCGAGATAGGCTTATCCGAAAAGTATCAATTTAACTCCGACCGTACATAAAGACATCACCGAACGTTTACTTGACCTAAATCCTGCGCTTGCGGCGGAGGTTCACGGTGTTCTTGACCAAAACAAGGCGGAACGGCACATTCGGGGCGGTATTGCCACAAGGGAAAAATATCTTCGCCTGTCTCGCACCGTATAAGGGGTGACTTGATGTATCGTTAAATTAAAAAGGGTCTGTCTCGCCTTTTTAGTGAGGCAGACCAATATTTTTTTATCATGTTATTTTACGTTAATTAATCGTTTAATACGAATAAACTTTAACCGTGCGTTTCAGGTGTCCGTAAAGTTACATGCAATATTACGGTATAACACTATCGGTATTGCGAATAAAATTCCTGTAAAGATTTCCTACCGTAAGCTTTTCATTACGTATCCTCGCAAATATCCCGCGTATTTGCTTGACTTTTTCAAACATTACTGTATAATGATTATATACTGTTTATCGTTTTTTGCAATAATGGCGAAAAAACTTGAATATTTCGCGACTTTTACGGTAGTTTTAAAAGGTGTGAGATAAGAGAAAATACTCAGAGGGGAGTTTTAACGCCCATTGTCGGAGCCCGAGCGGCTTCGAAAAAACATTACCGAACGGAGGAAAACAAATGAAGAAAATTTGCGCAAAAATTCTCATTTTGATAATGCTGGTTAATATAATTTTGCCCTTGTCGGTATTTGCGGAGGGCGCGGTTAAATTGTACAATCACGGAGAGGAAACTTACTTGCTTCATAGCATAGAGATGTGTGAAGGATATTATTACATATCGGTTGCCGATTTGGGTGAGCTGGAACTTTACACAACCGCATCCGAAACACTGAGCATAAGATCATACGATGACAATCTGGTTATTTATCCCGGAATGTCTGTGGTTAAGGTGAACGGGACAGAGCTGTTGTTCCCGAACGCCATGAGGGTTGTCGGCGGCAGGGAATACGTTTCGCTGAGATTAATAGCAATGGCATTTTCGGGGATATACGAAATAACGGATAACAGCATTTATTTGTGGATAAATACAGGCGGCGCATGTACGGCGCGTGGGGTTATTTCATTGCCGAACGGGGAGATTGCTCCTGCGGGCGGAATTGAAATTTCGGTGTTTTACGGTAATAAGCTGGTTGAAAAGAAGAAAAGCAACGGCGGGAGCGGCTCGGGTGAGATAGTAGGTCTGGAAACGGGCTACAGCGGCGTGCAAAAGCCGATAACCGTAAATGGTGCGGTTGAATATTCGATGCACAAAATAGCCGAGAGCAGTGTTACAATCCCCGAGGGGGAAAACAGTGTTGAATACGTGCTGGGAATTCCGTATATGACTTCAGGATGCGTGTTGGGATATGAAGTTGATACCGAAAAATACAAGGAAGTATACACGGAGATTGTAAACAGAAATTTCGAAATACGGAATTTTACAATTTACTCAAAAAGTGTTGAATTAAGCGGTACGGTCACTTTGCCGGAAGCGGCGGAAAATGATGTGTGCTTTACCGTTTATGCGGAAAATTACAATGAGGCAATGTACTCCTACAGCGGTGTTATTGCCGCGGGTGCCGATTCTGCCACATATTCGATGCATGTTGGGCAATACGGCGATTATTCGATGTCTTTGATTTTTTCGGGGCGGAAATATAAGCGGATGTTAAAGGAAGAAGTCATAACGGCAGATGAGACGGCGGTGACAGACGTTGACTTTGCGGCGGAAAAATCCGACGTTCTGTCGGGGACTTTGAAGATTCCGAATGATACCGCAATAGGTGAAGATACTGAAATAAAGGTAACGATACAGAGCAGAAAATCGCCGTATTATTATATCGACAGCGAGGAGGTTACAATTCCTGCGGGAAGCACAAACGGCAACTTTACCTTGTATGACGACATGGGATACGGTGATGTCATATGCTTTTACGAGCTGCAAACGGAAAGTGACGATTTGTTTGATTTCGGTCATTACAGAAAGTCGGGGACAACGGTAATTAATGATAATGCGGAAAAAATATCTTTCAGGGAGAATACTCGACAAAGCATAGAAATTTCTTTGATTAAAAGCAAATCCGCCGAGGTTACGCTGAACTTGCCGGAGGGATATACCGCCGACAAAAACATCTGCGGAGATGTTTATTTAACCAACGCTTATAAGGCGGAAAACGACGGTAATATGGCTGTTGTGGGAGGTAGCGGCGCAACGGAGGACGATGGGGATGATGTGTATTTTCCGTCTAATAATATTACAAAAGCTGATGAGGACATTATTTTGCCCGGCAATACTCCAAAAGATGATTGGGAAGTTGTTTTGCCGGATAATATTACAAAAGTCGATTGGGACATTGTTATTCCCGATGAGATTGAAAGGGACAATATCACCGCGTACAAAGCCGATAACAAAGTTACAATTGTGCCCGCAGGCGGCGGCTCGGGCGGAGGCGGCAGTATTGCAAGACCGTCAATCCCCGTTTCAAAAACCGTTTTGATTAAAAAAGGGGAAAGCCGAGCAATAAAAAAATTTAAGATACCCGATAATGCCGATTTTAAATATAACGTCGTACTGCACGGAATTAATGAGGACGGAAACAGGTTTTACCACATGACATATTACAAGGGCGGCGGAGAAATGACAGTGCTTAAAGACCGTGCTAAAGCGCTCACTTCGGAAGCTGATAATATCGAACTTACATTGATGAAGCAATATGAAATAAACGGAAAAATCGATACGGATATTGATTGCGACGGCGGCAGGGTTTATGCGATTTATCAATCGGGAGCGGAAATTGGTACCGATGTGAAAAATGCCGTATTTAAGGTATCGGCGGAATCGGATTTTTATAACAATTTTAAGATGTTTCTGCCGGAAGAACTCGATAAGTACGTATTCAGGTTTGATATATTTGATAAGACTGTATATTATTCAGCGAAGGGGCTGGCGGAGGAGGCTTCCAATGCGGAGACCGTAACAATTAACGGTAATACGGATATTGAAATTGCATACAAGGGGCGAACCGCGGAGCAACCGCTTGTAATTACACATACCGATTCGAAAGGGGAGGAAGCTGAGGGCTTTAACGGATACATATTCTTGGAAAATGTCACGGATTATGTACAAGAAAGCGAGGATTTGTACATGGCATCCTATGATGCGGGCGGTAAATTGTTATACGTTAAGATATTACCGACATTGAGGATAAAACCGCATAGCACAGGAACGGGATTTTTGATTTCAAACTATATGGATAAGAACGCGGCATATGTTAAGGTGTTTGCGTGGTCGGATAAAATGAAGCCGCTGGCGCTTTCCCGCAATATATCCGAGCAATGATTGCAGAAAATTCGGGTTGTTGACATATAGTCGCTTTTGTCCGGAATTTAAGAAAAACATCCTAACAGGTATTGCAATCTTAAAAAAATGTGATATAATGCACTTTTAATATAACACGTGTTTTGAAAGGGAGTGTATAAAAATGACTGATATTATAACACAGCAGGCTATATTTGTGGTAAGGCTGTTGCTTGCGTGTGTATGCGGAGGAATGATTGGTTATGAAAGAACAAACAGGGGTAAAGGAGCGGGAATTAGGACGCATGTAATTGTGGCGCTGGCATCTGCGCTGATGATGATTGTATCCAAGTACGGCTTTTTCGACATTGCGCAATACGGAGGAGAAAAGGCACCGGACGGTGCGCGCATCGCGGCGCAGGTAGTGAGCGGAGTCGGATTTTTGGGCGCGGGAATGATTTACTTTAACGGCAGACATTCCGTAAAAGGGCTGACAACCGCCGCCGGAATTTGGGCAACCTCGGGTGTGGGACTTGCGGTAGGCGCCGGAATGTACGCAATGGGAATTGTCACTTCTGTTTTGATAGTAACAATGCAGATTGTACTACACAGAAATATAAAGCTTTTGCAGATATCAAATGACGAGGTGCTTTCGGTGGTTATTACCGATGATAAGGAATCTGTTGAGTATTTGAACGGCATACTTGAAGCTTATGAAATTAATGTTATGAACTTAAAAAAATGCACCAAAACCGATGACGGATGCCTTGCTCTGGAGCTGTACGTAACCGTTCCGCAGGAAATGGATTATCAGAAGTTTCTGGCGACGTTTCAGGAAAGCAAATGTATATCTTCAATGAGCTTTTAAAATAGATTCGGAGCAAATAAAAATAAACCGACCCCCAAAAAGTCAGACCAAAAATCTGACGATGGGGAGGTCGGTTTTTTGTGTGCATATTTTTGGGAAATAATTGCCCTCACCGCCGCATGCGGCAGAGCCTCTACCAAAGGGAGACGCCTTAGGTGAGTGGGAGATTTTGGTGTGTGGAAAGACCCATTTGAATCCTCCCGTCAAGCCTTACGGCTATTCAACCGATTTCGATATATCTCTTCGCTCTTGTTTATTGTACCGCTTTCCACCGCCTACGAAAAGTTGTATCACATTTTAGTGAAACAGCTTTTTTGTGTGTCTTACAATTTTGAAAGAATTTTCTTTACACTATTTTTCATTATTAATTATAAGCTTAAGCAAAATCAATAAAATTCGACAAAACAAAAAAACTACGCAATATACGGGGGAACGGGTTGACGAACATATTACCCAATATATAACAGGGGTTTTTAACAAGATTAACGGTTCCGCGCCGGCGGAATTAATTTTCAAGAATATCTGAAATTACCGATATGACAGCTTTTGACATCGCACGGAAACCGAAGTCGTTCGGGTGGCACATGTCTACGGTGCCGTCGTTTGCGGTATTTTTCATAAGGGTCTTGCCGTCCAAAAAATAAATATTTTTATCACCCGCCGAAACAGCATTGTCATAAGTTTTTTTGATTATTGCAATTCTTTTTTTATCCCAATCGAGCGACGGTGCGGACATTATTATTATCGGCAAATTCGGCTGTGCCTTTCGTATTTCAAGAAACATTTTTTCGTGCGTTTCGCTCAAATACTCGGGTGACGGTGCGTTGTGATCGTAGTCGTAAACGAAAATTTCCATATCGAGCTTTTTTATGTGGTCATAAATTGCTTTTTCCGCTCTTGCACTGCCGGAAAACCCCAGATTGATGTAATCGCGGTTAAAATGCCTGGATATTATCGCCTGATAGGAATTTCCTGGTCTTGAAGCGCATCCGCCCTGGGTTATTGAGGAGCCGTAGTATACTATTGGTTTTTCGTTTTCATAGGGGGCGGATTTTGATATATTTGCATCTTTTTCAAGACCGATATAAAGCTTTTTTACATCACTGTAAAGCGGGAAGTTTATGGTTATTTCACGCATGTTTCGATTGTTGAAATGTATAATACTTTCATACTCGCCGTCATCACTCAGTTCAAAAGGCGGAACAAATGTTCCGCAGTAGCGCTCTTTTCCGCGCACCTTTGAATACATGTCGAAACCGGCAACACCGGTACGCGGCATATGCGAAAATTTCGGTACCGCGCCCATTTCTGCTTTTATCGCAACGCATTTGCTGTTTGTGGCAAAGCGTACACGCCCTCCCGCCGTATTTGTATGGAGCTGATAAACACCCTCGTTTGTTTGCCGCGCCACATCGTCGGAAAGCCGCCTGAAGCGGTCGCCCTCACGAAAAATTCCGAATATCGAAAAAGGTTCGCTTTCAGCATCGTAAAAGTAAATACCGTCCTTTTCCGCTATTGGAGCAACAATGAAATTTTTGTCTGCTTTTGTTATATCCTTCATTTTATCACCTCGTTTATGCATAATTATGCAGAAAAATCACCGCAAACACAAAAGCGTGGAACTTATTATGTGCAAGAGGTGATTTTTATAAGCCGAGCATTTTGAGTTAAGCCGATTCAGGCATCGTATCCGTTAGGATTGTTGGATTGCCATCTCCAGGAATCCTCGCACATTTCTGCGATTTCGCGCTGAGCCTCCCAACTGAGCTCTGCCTTTGCTTTTTTTGGGTCGGCATAGCATTGTGCGATATCTCCGGGACGTCTTTCTTCGATTTTGTAAGGTAGCTCTTTTCCGCATGCCTTTTCAAAAGCGTGGATAACATCCAAAACGGAATATCCATTGCCGGTTCCCAAATTGTAGGTGTGAACGCCGGGCTCGTTTGACTTAGCCTCGATAGCTTTGAGATGTCCCAAGGCAAGGTCAACAACGTGGATATAATCTCTTACGCCGGTTCCGTCCGGAGTCGGGTAATCATTGCCGAATACGTGAATATATTCCAGCTTGCCGACAGCAACCTGAGCAACGTAAGGAAGAAGGTTGTTCGGGATTCCTTTCGGGTCCTCGCCCATTGTTCCGCTCTTATGTGCACCTATCGGGTTAAAGTAGCGAAGCAGAGTGATTGACCAGTTATTGTTGGAAGCATAAACATCCTTTAATATGTTTTCTATCATCAATTTTGTCGAACCGTAGGGATTTGTTGTCGAAGTCGGGAAATCCTCGGTAATCGGAACGGTTTTCGGCATGCCGTAAACTGTTGCGGAAGAGGAGAAAACCAGATTATACACATTATATTTCTGCATAATATCCACAAGTTTCAATGTTCCGGTAATGTTATTGTGGTAATATCTGATAGGAATTTTTGTTGATTCTCCGACAGCCTTTAATCCAGCAAAATGAATGACCGAATCGAATTTATGCTCCTTGAAAACCTGCTCAGTTGCGGCATAATCCAAAAGGTCAACTTTATAGAACGGAAAATCCTTCCCGGTAAGCTTTTTTACCGCTTCGAGGGATTTTTCGCAAGAATTGTCCAAATTATCAAGTACGACTATTTCATAGCCCGCGTTTAGCAATTCAACGCAAGTGTGCGAGCCTATGTATCCGGCTCCGCCCGTAACCAAAATTTTCATATATAAATACCTCCTTGTACTCTCTACCTGTTAATTATACAACATTAACATGATTTATTCAAGGATAAAACTGAAAAAATATGAAAAAGTTGTATATTTGCCCTTGTAAAAATTTATCAAATGATGTATAATTATAAGAAATGATTAATTTTTAAGGAGCAAACTGTAATGAGTCAATTTTTAGAGAGAATCAAAGAACGTGCAAAGGCTGACAAAAAGACGGTTGTTTTGCCTGAGTCAATGGACAGAAGAACCTTTGAAGCCGCGGAAAAAATCCTTAAGGAAAATATCGCAAACCTTGTGATTATCGGAACTCCCGAGGAGATTGAAGAAAATTCAAAAGGGCTGGATATTTCCGGCGCAACAATTGTCAATCCTTACACATACGAAAAAACAGAAGAATACATCAACATGTTTGTTGAGCTGAGAAAGGCAAAAGGTCTTACATACGAAGAGGCGAAAAAACAGGCGTTGGGTGACTACATGTATTATGCATGCTTGATGGTTAAAGCGGGCGATGCGGACGGTGTTGTTTCGGGCGCATGTCACTCAACGGCAAACACATTAAGACCGAGTCTGCAGATTATCAAAACTAAGCCGGGCGTTGCACTGGTTTCCGCATTCTTTGTTATGGTGGTGCCGGATTGCGAGTACGGTGCTAACGGCACATTCATTTTTGCAGACAGCGGTCTTGAGCAAAATCCTACACCGGAAAAGCTCGCAGCAATTGCGGGATGTTCCGCTGAGTCTTTTGAACTTTTGACGGAGAATGAGGCAAAGGTTGCAATGCTTTCACACTCAACAATGGGCAGTGCAAAACATGCCGATGTTGACAAGGTTGTGGAGGCTACAAAGATTGCAAAAGAGCAGTATCCTAACGTGAAGCTTGACGGAGAAATGCAACTTGATGCCGCAATCGTTCCGGAAATCGGTCGTTCAAAAGCACCGAATTCAAGCGTGGCGGGTCAGGCCAATGTGCTTGTATTCCCGGATCTTGATGCCGGAAACATAGGATATAAGCTTGTTCAGCGTTTGGCAAAAGCTGAGGCATACGGCCCGGTAACACAGGGTATAGCGAAGCCGATAAACGATTTGTCAAGAGGATGTTCTGCCGATGATATTGTCGGCGTTGTGGCAATCACATGCGTTCAGGCACAAAATAATTAACGATACACAAAATCAGAGGTTAATTTTAATAATGAAAGGAATATGAAAATGAAAGTTTTAGTAATTAATGCCGGCAGTTCTTCGTTGAAATACCAGCTGATTGATATGGATACCCATGCGGTTAAGGCGAAAGGTCTTTGCGAAAGAATAGGTATCGACGGTTCAAAATTGACTCATAAAAATCTCGATGCGGGAACCGAAACTGTTTTTGAAAAAGATATGAAAGACCATTCGGATGCAATCGCAATGGTTATCGATGCATTGGTAAGCAAGGAATGTGGAGTTATCGCTTCCATGGATGAAATCGGAGCGGTGGGACACAGAGTTGTGCACGGTGGAGAAACTTTTGCCGATTCATGCGTAATAGATGATGACGTTATGCACGCGGTAAAGGATTGTATTCCCCTTGCACCGCTTCACAATCCGGCAAACATTATCGGTATAGAAGCATGCTCAAAGCTTATGCCGGGAGTTAAACAGGTGGGTGTGTTCGATACCGCTTTTCATCAGACCATGCCGAGTGAAGCATTTATGTATGCGCTTCCTTATGAGCTTTACGAAAAGAATAAAATCAGAAAATACGGCTTCCACGGAACAAGTCACAAGTTTGTTTCGGCAGAAGCGGCAAAGATGCTCAACAAGCCGGCTGATGAGCTGAAAATTATAACTTGCCATTTGGGCAACGGCTCCTCCGTTTCCGCTGTTAAAAACGGAAAGTGCGTGGACACATCGATGGGATTTACCCCTCTTGACGGTGTTGTTATGGGAACACGCTGCGGCTCGATTGACCCGGCGGTTGTTACATATCTTGTTGAAAATTGCGGCATGAGTGCAAAAGAAGTTGATACCGTAATGAACAAAAATTCCGGCGTTTTGGGTGTTTCGGGCGTTTCAAGCGACTTCAGAGACCTTACCAAAGCCGCGGATGAGGGCAATGCAAGAGCAAAACTTGCTACCGAGATGTTTTCATACAGTGTTAAAAAGCTGATTGGCGCATATGCCGCGGCAATGGGCGGTGTTGATGCTGTTGTATTCACCGGCGGAATAGGCGAAAATGACGGCAGATACAGAAAGGCAATCACATCCGGTCTTGAATTCATGGGAATTAAGCTGGATGATGAAAAGAATAAGGTACGCGGAGTGATGACTGATATTTCGGCAGAGGATGCGGGTGTTAAAACGCTGGTTATCCCGACAAATGAAGAGCTTATGATTGCTCTTGATACCGAAAGATTACTCGGAAAATAAATATTACACAAAAAGCGCTGTGCAAGTTTGTTGAACTTGTACGGCGTTTTTTTGTTAGAAAAGGCTGTAAAAAGGGTAAATAAATAGTAGTAAATCTTTTGGAGGGATGGGAAATGAACAGTTATACAATGGAAAACATAAGAAATATCGCGGTTATGGGACATGGAAAATGCGGTAAGAGTTCAATTATAGAGGCTATGCTGTATAACAGCGGAGCCATAAACAGAATAGGTAAAAATTCGGAGGGTACTCTTGCCTCTGATTTTGACATAGAAGAAACAAAAAGGCAAATGTCGATATCCACGTCGATAGCGCCGGTTGTGTGGAAGGAAACGAAACTCAATATGATTGACACGCCCGGATATTTCGATTTTGTCGGAGAAGTAAAAGAGGGAATAAGGGCGGCGGATTCCGCACTTATTGTCTTAAGCGGAAGGAGCGGTGTTTCCGTTGGTACAGAACAGACTTTTAGGTTTGCAAGACAAAAGGGTGTCCCGATTGTATTTTTTGTAAACAAAATTGATGACCCGAGGGGGAATTATCAAAGAACACTTGAGGAAATGAAAGAAAAATTCGGAAAAGCGATAACGCCGTTTGTTTATCCCATAAGAGAGGGTGACGAATTTAAAGGCTTTGTTGACATAGTTGATATGACGGCGCGGCGTTATGAGGGGGCGGACAGAGTGGATATCCCGGTTCCGGACGGAATGGCGGAGACAATAGCGCCGCTTCGCGATATGATAATGGAGGCCATCGCGGAAACCGACGATGCGCTGATGAACAAGTATTTCAACGGCGAGGAATTCACGTTTGACGAGATTAAGCAGGCGATAAGAAAGGGCGTTAAGGACGGAAGTATCTATCCGGTTTACTGCGGCTCGGGTATGAACAATATCGGCATACGAAGCCTTATGGACGGAATGGCAAAATACCTTCCGGCGCCGAATGAAATTACCGAGGTTGCCCATGATTCAAAAACCGGCGAGCCGGTTGAGGTTGTTCAGGAAGTGTCGGATACCACGTCGGCGATTGTATTCAAAACTGTTGCGGACCCATATGTGGGAAAAATGTCTTTCTTCCGAGTTTATTCGGGAAGTGTACGCGCTGACAGTGTTCTTTACAATGCGAACAAGGATGTTAAGGAAAGAATAGGCAAAATTTATTTCATGTGCGGTAAAAAGCAGATTGAAACAAAATCGGTTGAAGCAGGTGACATCGGTATTGTAACAAAACTTGAAAACACAAGTACGGGAGATACTCTTTGTGAGGAAAACAAGAACATTATTTTGACGGGTATCGAATTTCCTCAACCCACGCTGGCAATGGCTGTTGAGGCGGTTAAAAAGGGCGATGAAGAAAAGATAGTTTCCGGGCTTTCAAAGTTGACGGAGGAGGATTTAACATTCTCGATAGGAAGCGATTCTGAAACAAAGGAGACCATTATAAACGGTCAGGGCGAACAGCATATAGATGTTATCGTAAGCAAGCTGAAAACAAAATACGGCGTGGAGGTTAAGCTGTCTGCTCCGACGGTTCCGTATCGCGAGACCATTCGCGCAAAGGTAAAGGTTGAGGGAAAACATAAAAAGCAATCGGGCGGTCACGGTCAGTACGGTCATGTATGGATTGAGTTTGAGCCGGGAGTTACCGAGGATATGACCTTTGAAGAAAAGGTGTTCGGCGGAAGCGTACCGAAAAACTATTTTCCGGCGGTGGAAAAGGGACTCAGAGATGCATGCAAGCACGGTGTTCTTGCGGGATACCCGGTAGTGAATTTGAAAGCGACACTGCTTGACGGCTCGTATCATCCTGTGGATTCTTCGGAAATGGCATTCAAAACCGCGGCTCAGCTTGCGTATCGCGAGGGCTTAAAGCAGGCGAACCCCGTAATATTGGAGCCTATCGGATATTTAAGAGCGTATGTTCCCGAAAGCATAATGGGTGATGTAATCGGCGATATAAACAAGCGCCGTGGCCGCATTATGGGCATGGGTGAGAGCGAGAGAGAAAATCTTAATCTTGTTGAGGCTGAAGTTCCGGTATCCGAAATGTTTAAGTATTCGACGGATTTGCGCTCAATGAGCCAAGGAAGAGGAAGCTTTGAGTTTGAGTTTGTGAGATATGAGCCGGCTCCGCAGCAGATAGCGGATGCTGTCATAGCTGAAGCAAGCAATCGTATCCAATAGTAAACGCATTTTATACATAGTAACTAAAATATTTTTTGATTTTTGTTAAATTAGAGACTTCAATTTACGGAAGTTATGTGTTAAAATTAGTATGTAAATTTAATTGATAACTATTGGAAGTGAGGAATTACAGTTATGGCAGATTTGCAATTAAAACATATCTATAAAAGATATTCGGGCGGAGTTACCGCTGTTAGTGATTTTTGTCTTGATATTGAAGACAAGGAGTTTATAGTTCTCGTAGGACCTTCAGGTTGCGGTAAGTCAACAACACTTCGTATGATTGCCGGTTTGGAAGAAATCAGTGACGGTGAGCTTTACATAGGCGGAAAGCTTATGAACGATGTTGCACCTAAGGACAGAGATATCGCGATGGTTTTCCAGAACTACGC
>CAYMBZ010000044.1:0-12580 GCA_964388835.1 uncultured Lachnospiraceae bacterium | reverse complement strand
CAAAGCTGGCAGGCGGCGTTGCAGTTATCAAGGTTGGTGCCGCAACGGAAACCGAAATGAAAGAGATGAAGTACAGAATAGAAGATGCCCTTGCGGCTACAAAGGCGGCTGTTGAAGAGGGTATCGTAGCCGGCGGCGGAACAAGCTATATCAATGTTCTTCCGGAGGTTGCTAAGCTTCTTGATGAAACAGAAGGCGATGAAAAGACAGGTGTTCAAATTGTTTTGAAAGCTCTTGAAGAGCCTGTTCGTCAAATCGCAAAAAATGCGGGTCTTGAGGGCAGTGTAATAGTTGATAAGGTAAAGGCTTGCGAAAAGGGTGTCGGTTATAATGCACTTACCGAGGAATACGTTGATATGTTAAAGGCAGGAATCGTTGACCCGGTAAAGGTTACACGTTCGGCACTTCAGAATGCATCTTCGGTTGCGGCAATGGTTCTTACAACCGAAAGCCTTGTTGCGGATAAACCGGAAAATAATCCGCCGGCGGCTCCTCAGATGGACCCGGGGATGGGCGGAATGTATTAATAAATCAAAATATTAAAATAAGAAACAAAATCTCGTGTTTTGTTCCTTATTTTTTATCGACTTTTTTCAAAAATGTTTGACAAAGGAAATTTATATTGTTATAATTAAGATGAGTGAAGAGCAAGGGAGGAAACGAAATGAACACATCTTTTTTACCTGAAAATTCTTCGGAAAACACAAAAAATCAAAGCAACTGTTTTTCGTGCAAATTAAACTCTGAAATCAAGCGCCGCTGGGCAATCATAATCATGAGCCTCATTATCATTTGCGGCGGAGCAAAATGGTTTATCGACAGTATTGGCGCTGAAGAAAATACATCCGCCGTTATTTCGGGGGATACAACACTGTTTTTGGATTCCTCGCTTACCGCACCGGGTACGAAATTGGAGGAAAATGACCTTGTGGGAATACTGTATAAGCAAAATGATGACGTGTATTATGTTCGCCGCGCCATTACCGAACATCCCACGATTGAGGGTTACATTGCAAAGGAGAATCTTAATTTCGAATATAAGGAAGCATCACAGGGGATTATCACATCGGATACAGTTTACACAGCACCGTCAGAAGATAGAGTAAACCCCGATATTAACGCAAAAAATACTTTTTGCACGATTAACGAGTGGTACGGCGATTGGCGCGAGGTTTCTCTCCCCGGCGGAACGGACGGCATTTGGGTAAAGGCATCGGATATTTCTTATGATTGCGTTTTTGATATGCAGGAAGCCGCCTCCGGCGAGTTTTATACGCAGATAAAGAACTATCTGCAAACGGCTTATTCATCGACTTACAGCAAGTATTACGATGCAACAGTTGTGTGCTCCCTTGACGGATATGAAGAAAGCTATGACAAAAAATCAAAAACTCTTGAAGCTGTTTTCATCATGAAAGCGCAATACCGCAACTATTACAAGAACCCGGACAATGTAAAGTATATCAGCGATGCAAAGCGACTTGCGGAGGATACGGACGATAAATATTATGAAATGCTTTATTTGACGTATTATAACGAATATAATAAAGTAAACGAATCAAATTTCGCTATGAAGCTTACTGCGGATGTTGAACACGGAAAAATTAAAGAAAAATCAATAAGGCTTTACAACGAAGTTCCGGGAAATACAGTTTCGTGGAGTGAACTTGAAAATGGGTTTAATGATTTTATAATCCCGGAGCAGTAAGCACGGTTTTTGGAATATAACGAAAAATCTCTTTCGTCAAATTAACGAAATTTATGCCGATTCACACGAAAAAAATTGCGTAATTTTACATTATGCAATAATATTAAAAAAAAATCTTGACATTTTTTTTTCACTTTATTATAATATTCTTAGTCAAGGAAAGCATACCCGACGGCATGTTTGGTGTGCTTTTTTGGTAATATGGAGGGATGTTATTATGAAAAATCAGTATTTGATTGACGTTCTTGAAAATGTCAAGAAAAGAAACGCAGGCGAGCCTGAATTTATTCAGACGGTTACCGAGGTTTTGGAAACTATCGAGCCTGTTGTTGAAAAAAGACCCGACTTGGTTGAAGCCGGTGTAATTGACAGAATGGTAGAGCCGGAGAGACAAATCACTTTCCGCGTTCCGTGGGTTGACGACAACGGTAAGGTACAGGTGAACAGAGGCTTCAGAGTTCAGTTTAACTCAGCTATCGGACCGTATAAGGGCGGTTTGAGATTTGCACCTAACGTATATTCCGGTATAATTAAATTCTTGGGTTTTGAGCAGACCTTCAAAAACAGTCTTACATCACTGCCTATGGGCGGCGGCAAGGGCGGTTCTGACTTTAACCCGCAGGGTAAGTCGGATGCCGAAGTTATGCGTTTCTGCCAGAGCTTTATGACAGAGCTTTACAGACATATCGGTCCCGATCTTGACGTTCCGGCCGGAGATATCGGTGTCGGTGCACGTGAAATCGGATATTTGTTCGGTCAGTACAAGAGAATTAAAAATGAATTTACCGGCGTGCTGACAGGTAAGGGACTTCCTTACGGTGGTTCATTGATAAGACCGGAGGCTACAGGTTACGGTGCGGTTTATTATACCGTTGAAATGCTCAAGCACTTCGGTGATGATATTAAGGGTAAGACTTTTGCTGTTTCCGGCTTCGGTAACGTTGCTTGGGGTACGGTTAAGAAAGTTACCGAGCTTGGCGGAAAGGTTGTTACACTCTCGGGTCCTGACGGATATATCTATGATGAAGAGGGTATCACAACTCCCGAAAAAATTGACTATTTGCTTGAAATGCGTGCTTCCTGCCGTAACAGAGTTCAGGATTACGCAGATAAGTTCGGTGTTCCGTTCTTTGCTGGTGAAAAGCCGTGGGGAACGAAGGTTGATATTATCATGCCTTGTGCTACTCAGAACGAAATCGATGTTCCTGAGGCTGAAAAAATCGTAGCTAACGGAATTAAGTATTACGTAGAGGTTTCAAACATGCCTACAACAAACGAAGCTGTTGCATATCTTAAGAAGAACGGCGTTATCGTTGCTCCGTCAAAGGCTGTTAATGCAGGCGGTGTTGCTGTATCCGGTCTTGAAATGTCTCAGAACTCAATGCGTTATAGCTGGACAGCTGAAGAAGTTGATGAAAAGCTTAAAGGCATCATGAAGAATATCTTTGAAAGCTCTGTTAAAGCTGCTAACGAATACGGTCTCGGCGATGACCTTGTTGCCGGCGCAAACATTGCAGGCTTCCTTAAGGTTGCGGAAGCAATGAAAGCTCAGGGCTGTGTTTGATTTTGAAAATATAAATTGAATAAAAACTTAAAACCGAACGGTACCCAAATACTGTTCGGTTTTTTTCGGTGAAAATATATACGTCATGGCATAATTATACAATAAAATTACATAAAAGTCGGATAAAAGTGACAAATGTGCCAAAGTTTGAATTTGCGCTTGATTTTTGTCTCTATTGTGATAGAATAGATATGTTATTTTGAGATTTACGGAGGAAAAAAGCAGTGGAAAACAATGCGGAATTAAAAAAAGCTTTACAAATAGGCACAGTGTGCATATTTTCATATATGGTGAGCTACTATGTGAGAAATTTGCTAAGCGTTTCAACACCGTCCATGCTTGAAGAGGGGAATTTTACAAAGGAATTTGTGGGTACACTTTCTTCGGTGTATTTTTTGCTTTATGCAATAGGTCAGCTGATAAACGGCATTATAGGAGACGTGGTTAAGCCACGTATTATGATTACATTGGGACTTATTGTGGGCGGTTTGGTTTCGATTGTTTTTGCCTTTACCGATATAAAACTTGTGCAAATTATACTGTTTGCGCTGCTGGGCTTTGCGCTTTCTATGTTAAGAGGTCCCGTTGTAAAGACTATTTCGGAAAACAGCCTGCCGCATTATGCGCAAACAAGTTGTGTTTTTTTGAGCTTTGCATCTTTCTGCGGCCCGCTTATAGCCAGCCTTTTGTCTATTGTATTCAACTGGCGGATTACATTTATCGTTGCGGGAGTGTCGGCTGTTTGTGTGGGAATTTGCGCGTATTTTGTACTCACCGTCATGGAGAAAAAGAAAATAATATCTTTCTCGGGCGGAGGAAAGTCTTTGGAGCTCAAAAATATATTAAAAGTGTTTAAACTGGAACATTTTGTATTTTATATGTTCGTGGGCGGCTTAGTTGAAATTGCGGCTTCATCGATAGGTTTTTGGATTCCTACATATTTTACCGAAAGAATAGGACTTCCCACTGAGATTGCAAAAATCATATATTCTGTGATAAATATTGCAAAAGCGGCAACACCGTTTTTGACGATTTGTGTTTTGAGACTTTTTAAGGACAATGCGATTCGAATGATAAGATACTGCTTCCTACTGTCCACACTGGCTTTTGCGGGCGTACTTTTTGTTACCGAAGCGTATGCAAATACAGTTCTCTTTTTGCTGGCGCTGATTGCCGCGGGAGGAGCATCCGCACTTATGTGGAGTGTGTACATCCCGAGCCAGGCAAATAGCGGTATGGTATCAACCGTAAACGGCGTTTTGGATTTTTCCGGATATGTAGCTACATCTGCTGCGAATATGGTATTTTCTTATGCCATGAGCTATGTGGGATGGAACGGAATAATCGTATTATGGCTTTTGCTGATGTTGTCCGGTGCAATTGTGGCAATGTTCAAAAAATCAAAATAAGTATTCTGGCTGTAAAAAAATGTTTTTACAGCTCTTTTTTTGCCGTATACTGTTTTAATATGGTAAATTTTGTGTTATAATAACATTATATGGAAATTGCCGCCTGTTGGCGGAAAAAATAAATTTTGAGGTAAATTATGAAAAAACTGCTTAGGTATCTTAAGGATTACAAAAAAGAAACTGTTTTGGGCCCGCTCTTTAAGCTTTTGGAAGCATCATTTGAGCTTTTTATCCCGCTGGTGATTGCATCGCTTATAGATGACGGAATTCCTGTGGGGGATAAAGCACATGTACTTAGAATGTGCGGATTGCTTGCACTGCTTGCGCTCATCGGCTTGGCAAGTTCGCTGACGGCACAGTATTTTGCCGCGAAATCCTCGGTGGGTTTTGCATGCAAAATCCGACGCGTGCTTTTTGAACATATAGAGTCACTTTCACATGCGGAGCTAGACAAAATAGGAACACCCACACTGCTTACAAGGATAACAGGGGATATAAATCAGGTGCAGACAGGTGTAAATTTGACACTCAGATTATTACTGCGCTCACCATTTGTTGTTTTCGGTGCGATGATTATGGCATTTACGGTGGATATGCAATCTGCAATGGTTTTTGCGGCTGTAATTCCGGTGCTTGCGATAGTTGTATTTTTTATTATGCTTGTTTGTATTCCGCTTTATAAAAAGGTACAAGCTCAGCTTGACATCATTCTCGGAATAACAAGGGAAAATTTGGCGGGAAGCCGTGTCATTCGTGCGTTTTGCAAAGAGAAAGAAGAGGAAAAAAAGTTTTGCGTAAACAATGATTTTTTGTGCAAAACGCAAAAGTTTGCCGGACGAGTTTCAGCAATGATGAATCCGCTGACCTTCGCGATAATAAACATTGCAACCGTGATACTTATATATAAGGGTGCGGTTCGGGTAAATTACGGCTATCTGTCTCAAGGAAGCGTTGTTGCGCTGTATAATTACATGTCGCAGATACTTGTGGAGCTTATAAAACTGGCAAATTTGATTATAAACATAACAAAATCAATTGCTTCGGGAAACAGAATTCAGGCGGTTTTGGAGGTTTCATCTTCGGTAAATGATGGAAAATCCCGGGAAGAATGTGACGGGGATTTCGCGGTTGAATTTAAAGATGTAAGCTTTGCTTACGGCGGTTCATCGGAAAATTCCTTGACGGATATAAGCTTTGCGGCAAAACGCGGCGAAACGGTGGGAGTGATAGGCGGAACCGGCTCGGGAAAAACAACGCTTGTGAATCTTATCCCGCGGTTTTATGATGTATCAAGCGGGGAGGTAAGAGTTTTTGGAAAAAATGTAAAAAGCTATAATATAGAAAGCCTGAGAGAGAAAATCGCGGTTGTTCCGCAGAAAGCTGTTTTGTTTAAGGGAACGGTGAGAGACAATATGCAATGGGGCAGAGAGGATGCAAGCGATTCGGATATAACCGAAGCCATACAAGCGGCGCAGGGAACGGATATTATCGAAAAAAAGGAAGCCGGACTTGATTCCGTGATAGAGCAGGGCGGAAAGAATTTGTCCGGAGGGCAGCGGCAGAGACTTACAATTGCGCGCGCTCTGGTGAAAAAATCCGATATACTGATACTTGATGACAGCTCTTCGGCGTTGGATTTTGCAACCGATGCGGCGCTCAGAAAATCCTTGAAAAGTTTTGAATATGAGCCGTGCACCTTTATAGTTTCACAGCGCGCATCCTCGGTGATGCATGCGGATAAGATAATAGTGCTGGATGACGGATGTGTATGCGGTATCGGCACACATGAAAGTCTGATTGATACTTGCGAAATTTATCAGGAAATATACAATTCACAGTTTAAAACG
Source organism: uncultured Lachnospiraceae bacterium (assembly GCA_964388835.1). GTDB lineage: Bacteria > Bacillota > Clostridia > UBA1381 > UBA1381 > UBA1738. The sequence goes on along the minus strand of CAYMBZ010000044.1, from coordinate 6,052 downwards.
GAGGTGGAATAAATGGCAAACACAAAAAAAAGCACACTTAAAACTGTGTTTGAATATATACGAAGATATATACCTCTTATGCTGTTATCGGTGTTTTTTTCTGGAATAACGGTTGCAATGACCCTGTACATTCCGGTGCTTATAGGTCGTGCGATAGATTATATAATCGGCGAGGGAGCGGTGGATTTTTCGGGAGTTATGCCTCCGCTTTTTCTGGCGGGGGGCTTGACGGCGGCTACGGCACTTTTGCAGTGGATATCGGGACTTATCAATAACCGCGTTGCATACAGCGTGGTACGTGATATACGCAATGACGCGTTTTGCAAAATAGAAGCACTTCCGCTCAAAGTTATCGATTCACATTCCTACGGAGAAATAATCAGCCGTGTTATAGCGGATGCGGATCAGTTTTCCGACGGGCTTTTAATGGGATTTACACAGCTGTTTTCCGGAATAGTAACGATTTTGGGAACATTGATTTTTATGTTTTCGATAAATCCATGGATTGCCGTTGCTGTTGTTGTGCTGACACCATTATCGCTTCTTGCGACAAAATTCATCGCTTCCAAAACATATTCGATGTTTAAAAAGCAATCGGAAATACGCGGTGAACAGACAGCTTTTATTGACGAGATAATTGTAAATCAAAAGGTTGTTAAGGCATTTTCTTATGAAAAGCGAGCACTTAGACGGTTCGATGATATCAATGCAAGGCTGGAGAAATATTCACTGCGCGCAATCTTTTTCTCATCCGTGACGAATCCGGCAACACGCTTTATAAACAGCCTTGTATATGCATGCGTAGCACTTTTGGGAGCATTTTCGGTGATCGGCGGCGGAATGAGTGTCGGTGGCTTGTCATGTTTTTTGAGTTATGCAAATCAGTACACAAAACCGTTTAATGAAATTTCGGGGGTAGTTACCGAACTTCAAAATGCACTTGCATGTGCCGCACGAATATTTGAGCTTATAAATGAGCCCTCAGAGGTTGCCGATTCGAAAAATATTCTCGAAAAGCCTGCGGGAAAAATCGATATAGAAAATGTTTGTTTTTCGTATGATTTGGAGAAAAAATTGATAGAAAACTTTAATCTGCATGCGGATGGCGGAGCGAAAATAGCAATTGTCGGCCCGACAGGTTGCGGAAAAACAACGCTGATAAATCTTCTTATGCGCTTTTATGAAATAAACGGAGGCAGTATTAAAATCGACGGTACGGATATACGTGATGTGTCGCGGCACAGCCTGCGAAAAAATATCGGAATGGTTCTTCAGGAAACCTATATTGTGAACGGGACGGTCAGTGAAAATATTGCTATCGGAAAGCCCGACGCATCAAAGGAAGAAATCCTAACCGCGGCAAAGGCGGCGCATGCGCACAGTTTTATAAAGCGTTTGCCGGAGGGATATGATACCATACTGACCGATGGCGGGAGCGGATTATCGCAAGGCGAAAAACAGCTGTTATGCATTGCGCGTATTATGCTTTGCATGCCGCCAATACTGATTCTCGATGAAGCGACATCTTCAATCGATACAAGAACCGAGATGAAGATACAGGACGGATTTGAAAAACTGATGAAAGGGCGGACGAGCTTTATTGTGGCACATCGCTTATCAACGGTGCGGGATGCGGATGTAATTTTGGTCATGCGCAACGGAAGTATCATAGAACAGGGTACGCACAATGAACTGCTTTTGAAAAATGGATTTTACAGCAAGCTTTACAACAGCCAGTTTGCGAAATAAAAAAGGCGGCAGATTCCGAAATGATTGGGTCTGCCGCTTAATCTTTAATCAGAAAATATCTTTTTTGTTTTTAATGTATCTTCTTATGATTATGCCTATTGATAACGAGATACAGAGGAGAAGAAAGACCGGCACCAGCCATTGATTCTTTTCATTTTCCTGGGTGGATTTCATATCTGTCCACAGTTGTTGCATTTCGCGATTGGCAGGGTCTGAGAGATTTGCAAAAACCGTTGTGTACTCCTTGATATATTCATCATCAAGGTAAGAAATACCGTCGTTTTTGATTTCATCATCCAGCATTTCAAATGCCTTGTTTGGTGTGGAATAGCCGATATACATTGTTGTCGCGTATGCGATATCCTCTTCGCACATGAAATTGATATACATTTCCGCGGCTTCCTTATGCCGAGCACATTTCGGTATGCAAAGAGCATCTATAAACAGATTTGTTCCGCTTTTCGGAACGGCAAAGCTCAAGTGGTCGTATTCATTCATCAAGGTAACGGCATCTCCCGCATAATATGGAGCCAGAACAGCTTCTCCCGCACCCATTTTGTCGAATATTTCGTCCATGACATAGGATTGTACAAGACTTTTTTGTTCTTTCAGCTTTTCTGCCGCCGCCGCAAGCTCATCGGACTTTTCGGTATTCATTGAATATCCCAAAAGCGCTTCCGCTATTGCAAATGAATCACGCGGGTTATCGAACATAAGGATACTGTCGCGATATTTTTCGTTCCATAAAATATCCCAATCTATCTCTTCTTTCGGAATATCTATAGCGGTGTTATCGTAAATTATTCCTACAGTTCCCCAAGTGTAGGGAACGGAGTATTCATCATTCTGGTCATAAAGCTGTCCTTTGAATTTATCGAGAATATTCGCAAAATTCGGAATGTTCGAATAATCTAATTTAAGAAGCATGTCCTCCTTGATCATACGCGCTATCATATAGTCGGAGGGGATAATGATGTCATAGCTGGAGCCGCCGCCTTTCAATTTTGCATACAGCTCTTCGTTGGTTGCATAGGTGGAATAATTTACCTGAATTCCGGTCAGCGCGGTAAATTCGCTGTTTACATCCAAAAGACCGTCACTTCCGTCCGAAATATATTCGCCCCAGTTGTATACGTTGATGGATATGCCGTCATCTTTAAAGCGCTCGTAATATTCCTTGTCGGAAACGGTAAGCGTTTGCGGAGCGCTGTCTCCGTCCACTTTAAGATGCTGATATCGGCATGAGGCGGAGGAGAGGAGAATAAGCGCGACAAAAATAACGGAAAATATTTTTTTCATCTGACAGCCTCCTTTACGCTTCGGTTTTCGATAATGTTCTTTATAATGAGAACCACAACAACGATAAGGAAAATTATTGTTGAGAGTGCGTTTATTTCCGGACTGACTTTTCGTCTTGTCATGGAATATATTGTTATCGGAAGCGTTTGAGATGTGGCGCCCGATGTAAAATAGCTGACAACGAAATCGTCAAGCGAAAACGTAAAGCTCATTAGGAAACCCGATACTATTCCCGGCATAATTTCCGGAAGAACAACCTTTATGAAAGCTTTAAAGGAATTACAGCCCAAATCCTGCGCCGCTTCGTAAAGATTCGGATTCATCTGACGAAATTTCGGCATTACGTTAAGTATTACATATGGCACGTCAAATGTAATGTGCGCGATAATAAGCGTGCCGAAGCCGAAGCTGAAGTTCATTCTCGCAGAAAAAAACACGAACAAAAGCATCAGCGATACACCGGTTACAATTTCCGGATTGATTATCGGCAGATTGTTTATGTTCATAACGACCGCCTTGGGGAATTTTTTCATGTTATTTATGCCGATAGCCGCCGCAGTGCCCAAAACCGTGGATAAAACAGCGGATGCAACCGAAATTATAACGGTATTGCGCAGTGATGTTAAAATCAGTTCGTTTTGGAATAATCTTACATACCAATCAAAGGTGAAGCCTTCAAAAACGGTTCGTGATTTTGTGGTGTTAAAGGAAAACACAATCAGCACGAAAATCGGCACGTACAAAAACATCAAAAGGAGTGCAATATATAATTTTGAAAGTTTTTTCATCTCATGCCCTCCTTAAATCAATACTCTATCCTCGTCATCGCTGTCAAACTGGTTCATAATTGTCATAATCAAAAGAACAATTACCATCAGAACAAGCGAAATTCCCGCGCCTAAATTAGGGTTATAGGAATTGCCGAGGAACTGCATTTCAATCAAGTCACCTATTAAGAGATTGCTTCCGCCGCCCAGCATACGCGAAATGATAAAAGTGCTGATTGCCGGCACGAAAACCATGGTTATACCGGAGGTTACGCCGGGCAGACTGAGGGGGAGAACGACCTTAAACAGAACTTTTCTGCCGTTGCATCCCAGGTCATGTGCGGCTTCGTAAAGGCTTTTATCAATCTTCACCATAACGGTATAAAGGGGAAGAATCATATACGGGAGGTAGTTATATACCATTCCCAAAACGACCGCGCCTTGAGTATTCAGCATTTTATACGGTCCCAGCCCGATATAACCAAGCAGGGTGTTGATTATGCCGTTGTTGCCGAGAAGCGTCATCCATGCATATGTTCTTAAAAGAAAGTTCATCCACATGGGGAGCATAACAATCATAAGCATTGTGCTTTGATGGCGTTTGCTCATGTTCGTAAGGATAAATGCCATGGGATATGCGATTAAAAGGCAAATTACGGTTGCAATTGCCGCAAGCCAAATAGAGCGTACGAAAATATTCGAATATTGTCCCACCTCTGAAATGTATTCAAGCGTAAATGTGCCGTTTCCGTCAGTGAAAGCAAAATATGCCACCATTGCCATGGGCACTACGATGAATACAATCATCCATACAATATAAGGTGAGGAAATCAAGGTTTTTTTCATTTTAAATACCATCCTTTCTGCGCAAAAAGCGCGAAAAAGCAAGCATGACCGTGATTCTCCGCTTTTATACGGAAAATCCGCCGAAAATCACGCTTCTTTTCTCATCTTTTTCATTATATGAATATCATAAGGGTCAAAGGAAATCCCGACAGCACTACCGAGCTCCGCGGCTTTTGTGGAATGAACCAGCCAGGAGAAGTCGTATGCTTCGATTACCATTTCATAATGTACGCCCTTAAATGTGACGGATTCCACAACGCCTGTGATTTTTGCATCGTCAACATGGGTGAGCTTTATGTCCTCGGGACGAATTACAACGTCTACGGGAGTGTTCTCGCCGAATCCCTTATCGACACATTCAAATTCGCGACCGCATATTTCCACAAGAAAATCTTTGCGCATTATTCCGTCCAAAATATTACTTTCGCCGATAAAGTCCGCGACAAATGCGTTTATCGGTTCGTTATATATATCAACCGGAGTTCCTATTTGCTGGATATCTCCGTTGTTCATTACAACTACGGTATCACTCATGGTAAGAGCTTCCTCCTGGTCGTGAGTGACGTATATAAAGGTTATTTCCAATCTCTGCTGAATTGCCTTAAGCTCGGTCTGCATTTCTTTTCTGAGTTTTAAATCCAGTGCGCCGAGGGGCTCGTCCAAAAGAAGCACACGCGGTCTGTTCACAAGCGCTCTCGCTATTGCGACACGTTGCTGTTGACCTCCCGATAAGCGGTTTACGCTTCGCTTTTCAAATCCGCGGAGATTTACAAGTTCAAGCATTTCCGCAACACTCTTTTGTATGTCTTTTTCCGACATTTTTTTAACTCTGAGCCCGAATGCGATATTGTCATATACATTCAGATGCGGAAAAAGCGCATATCTTTGGAAAACGGTGTTGACATTGCGCTTGTGGGGGGGGAGATTGTTGATTACCTTTCCCAAAAAGCTGACTGTTCCGCTGTCCGGAGTTAAAAATCCTCCGATTATTCTGAGCGTTGTTGTTTTTCCGCAACCGGATGGCCCGAGAAAGGTTACAAATTCCTTATCCCTGATATCAAGGTTGATGTTATTGAGTATGGTTTCTCCGTCGAAGGTTACTTTTACGTCCTTCAAGCTGACAATATTTTGCATTTATCTACCCCCAATTCAATTTTGTGTAAACAATATAATTTTATTGTATATTTCCTTAAAAATCAATACTTTTACACAAAAAAAGACAATTTGTCTATTTTATACAATTTTGCAACGAGCTATATAACAAAACTGACAATGAAAAACGGATGTCAAGCCGCCGCAAAATAAAGAAAAATCGGAACAAGACGTGCTTGTTCCGATTGGAGCGGAAGACGAGATTCGAACTCGCGACGTTCACCTTGGCAAGGTGACGC
>CAYMBZ010000043.1:0-13441 GCA_964388835.1 uncultured Lachnospiraceae bacterium | reverse complement strand
GGTCGTCAAAATTTTTCACATCGAGACCTTTCATGATGTTTCTCAAATTTTCTTTCTCTTTCCGCTGCCCGCTCTTCGGGACTTAATTTGTACCTTGGCATATTAAAAACCTTCAAAATGTTATATTTATTATACACCATTTTGGAGGTCTCTTCAAGACTTTACACAAAATTTGGGATTGTCTCGTATTAAATTATAATCTGTTCCAATAAACTCAAACGGGATGTGAAAGCAAAGCCTTTACATCCCGTTTTAAACTTATATAATCGTTCCTTTTGCTACCGGCAGAGGATAATTTTCCTGACCGATAAGACGTCTGCCGTCGCTTATTTCCACTTCCTTGTCAAGTACAACATATTCAAGCGCCGCATCTTCTCCGACGCTCACGCCCTGCATAAGAATTGAATTTTTAACAACAGCACCTTTTTTTACCGAAACCTTTCCGGAAAGCACACTGTTTATAACCGTACCCTCGATTATACATCCGTCCGAAATATAGGAATTTTCAACCACAGAATCCGCACCGTAGCGTGTCGGCGGAAAATCTCTGTTTTTGGTATAAATCGGAAGTTCGGACTTCAGCATTTCCTCCTGCATTTCCTTTTCCAAAAACTTCATATTATTGTTAAAATACGACTTCATACTGTCGATTTTGTCTGTGTAGCCCTCATGCTCGTACCCGTATATTCTCAATCCAGACATCTTCTTTGCTACAGCATCCTTGATGAAATCGTGACTTCCCCGCGCCGTACATTCATCGATAATACTTTCCAGCAGAATTCTTTCCATAACAAACACATCGGCGCAAGCATTGGTTGATTTTGGATAATACGGACATACCTCAATATCGGTTACTTTTTTATCCTCGCCAATTTCAAGTAGAGTAAAACGCGAAAGTTCCTTTTGGTCTATACCATTTAAGTCCTTGTACACTATTGTTATATCTGCCTGTTTCTCCTTGTGTTCCTCAATTACCTTGTTGAAATCAATACTGCATATATTGCTTCCGATTGACAATATAACATAAGTTTCGCGGCTTCTGCGGATAAACTCGCGTATTCCGTTTAAAATATCCAAATCACCGCGGATGATTTCAAAAGAGTTCTTTCCTATATTCGGAGGCAGAATGTTAAGTCCCCTGTTTTTCCTGTTTAAATCCCATGGCGCTCCGGATTTTATATGGTCCATTAAAGATGAATAATTCGCTTCGGTTGCAACGCCGATGTTTTCAAGACCGGCGCTTGCCATATTCGACAGCACAAAATCGATAATTCTGTAGCTGCCCGCTATCGGTAGAGCCGATGTGCTTCTGACATCCGTAAGCGGCGGAATATTTATGTTTCCCGCAATTATAATTCCCATTGTATCTATCATTTTTCTTTTCCCCCCTTACTCAGCTTCTACCATCGAACCTTTCGGAACATCGGCACCCTGCGCAATCACCGCATTGCCCTCAACAAGCACCAATCCGCCTGTGCACATTCCTGAAATGCATTTACTGCTCTCGTCCTCATTCACTCCGATTCTTACGTCGTCCTCAATAACCGCGCCCGAGCCGATTACCGCTTTTTCAATCGTAACGTTGTTTCCGATTTTAACTCCCGGCATTACCACTGAATCGCGTATTTCCGTATTCTCTCCGACCTGTACATTCGAAAAAACAACCGAGTGCGAAACATTTCCATAAATTGTACACCCTTGCGTAACCGAACTTTCGGTTATTTTCGCATTTTGACCGACATACTGCGGTGCCAGCGCGGTGTTTCTCGAATATATGCTCCAGCTTTCGTCATAAATTTCAAACTTGGGCGGGGTATCGATAAGATCCATGTTTGCCTCCCACAGGCTCTGTACTGTACCGACATCTTTCCAATATCCCTCGAATCTGTAGCTCATCATCTTCTCGTTATTTTCAAGCATTTTCGGAATAATATTTTTTCCGAAATCATTGGCAGATTCCGGATTTCTTTCGTCATCCTCCAAATATTTTTTCAATATCGCATAATCGAAAATGTAAATGCCCATGGATGCAAGATTGCTCTTCGGCTCAGACGGTTTTTCTTCAAATTCCGTTATAATTCCGTTATCATCCACATTCATTATACCGAATCGGCTTGCCTCCTCCCACGGAACCGGCATAACAGCTATCGTTACAGCCGCTTGTGAAGTCCTGTGGGCTTTCAGCATCTTTCCGTAATGCATTTTATAGATATGGTCACCCGACAAAATGAGTACATTTTTCGGCGAAAATCTATCCAAAAAGCTCAGATTTTGATAAATGGCATTTGCGGTACCCTTATACCATTCCCCTGCCTTTGCACTCTGATACGGCGGCAAAACATATACTCCGCCGCGATTTCTCGCCAAATCCCACGGGCCACCGTTTCCTATATAGGTATTTAATTCAAGAGGCTGATACTGCGTTAAAACACCCACTGTATCAATTCCCGAATGAACGCAGTTTGACAGCGGAAAATCTATAATTCGGTACTTACCGCCAAAGGGAACCGCCGGCTTTGCCACATTTTTCGTGAGTGCTCCAAGACGGCTTCCCTGTCCCCCTGCCAAAATCATTGCAACACAATCTTTTGCATTCATTTTATCTCTTCCTTTCGCATTTTTTTCAAATATATAACCGACAAACCTTTTAAATCTACATCAATTGAAAAGCCCTGTCCGCCTGAGGATTTATTTTTTACCGTTTTATATTTTTTCCTGCGCGCCGCTGTATCTCCGCCGAAGCGTTTCCAATCGGAATTTAAAATCATCTCATATTCTCCCGCCTCACGTAGGTTTATTGTGTACTTTTTCCGCTCGACCGGCGTAAAGTTTATCATAACCGCAATCTCTTCTCCGTTCTTTGCTTTACGAAGATATGAAAGCACGGAATTATCACGATCATCGGCATTTATCCACTCAAAGCCGTCCCAGCTGTCATCAATTTCCCACAACGCCTTGTTTTCAAGGTAAAGTCCGTTCAGCTCCTTAACATATTCATGCAGGCCTCTGTGTGTCTCAAATTCCAGAAGCTTCCATTCCAAGCCCTCGTCATACCGCCATTCGATAAACTGAGCAAATTCTCCGCCCATAAACATCAATTTTTTACCCGGAAGCGAGAGATAATATCCCAAAAGCGCCCTGTATCCGGCAAATTTTTCTTCATATGTGCCAAACATTTTATCTATGAGCGATTTTTTTCCGTGAACCACCTCATCATGGGACAAAGGCAGAATAAAATTCTCGGAATACGCATAGCACATAAGAAAGGTGAGCAAGTCATGATTATTTTTTCTGAAATATGGGTCCATGGACATATATCTCAGCGTATCGTTCATCCAACCCATATTCCATTTGTAGTTGAAGCCCAGCCCGCCGTCATCTATCGAACCGGTAACCATAGGCCATGCCGTGGATTCCTCCGCAATCATCAATATGTTGGGAAACTTTGCAAACATAATCTTATTCAGCGTGCGCAAAAATTCTATCGCTTCAAGATTTTCGTTCCCGCCGTATATGTTTGCCGTCCATTCGCCGTAGTTTCGGCTGTAATCGCGGTAAAGCATCGATGAAACCGCATCAACTCTCAATCCGTCAAAATGATACTCGTTCACCCAAAAGAACGCGGAGGAAAGCAAAAAAGACACCACTTCGCTTTTTGAATAATCAAAAACCATGGTTCCCCAATCCTTATGTTCACCCAGACGCGGGTCTGCATATTCATATGCCGCCGTTCCGTCAAAGCGGAAAAGTCCGTGCCCGTCCCGCGGGAAATGTGCCGGAACCCAATCCATAATTATTCCTATACCGTTTTGATGACATTTATCCACAAAATACATTAAATCCTCGGGGGTTCCGAAACGTGAAGTTGCGGAAAAATATCCCGTAACCTGATATCCCCACGAGCCGTCAAAAGGATATTCGGTAAGCGGCATCATCTCTATATGGGTATACCCCATTTCCTTAACATACGGAACCAGCTCATCCGCTATTTCGCGGTATGTGTAAAGACTTCCGTCCTCATGCATCTTCCATGATGCGGCATGCACTTCGTAAATATTTACCGGCTTATCATAGACAAGCGTGCGCCCGCGCATTTGGAGCCACTCCTCGTCCTTCCAATCATATTTCGGAATATCGCGCACAACAGAAGCTGTATCCGGGCGCACCTCGCAGGAAAACGCAACCGGATCCGCCTTTAAAACGGTATTTCCGCTTTTGTCCGTTACCGCATATTTATAAAGCATACCCTCCTCGATATCCTCAAAATATCCGTACCAAACTCCGGTGGTGCCTATAAGCTCCAAGGCTTTTCCCCCACCGCTCCAATTGTTAAAATCTCCTGCAAGCGAAACATTTTCTGCATTGGGCGCCCATACGGCAAATCTCCATCCGTTATATATTTTATGAGAGCCGAGCATTTCATATGATTGAAAGTTTGTTCCCTCGTTATACAAATAGAGCTGAAATTCACTTATTCCCGCCTGTTTTTTCTCCTCCTGCTGCCGCATATCCTCCGTCTCCTCCCTTTTCTTTCCTTAAATCTATTATATCACATATTATTTATGCAGTAAATACTAAAACAGTAAATTTTTGCAGTATATTTTTGTATATTTTGACACATTTCCGCAATTTTCTCCTTTGTTCTCCCGTATATCCTTTTTCTGAACCTACACTTTTATTGCGAGAGTTTTTTAATATTCTCTTGACATGAGAGGAAAAATAGGATAAAATAACAGTATGCTTGTTATTTCTTTAAACTATTTATTGGGAATGTTGAATTTTTGATAGTAGTTTATGAAAATAAATTCAGAATACACGTAAATTAATTTCATATATTCAGCATCCCCGATTTATATTTAAAATTTCAAAAAATATGGGGGTGGACGATATAGACACATTAAACATCGTACTTACAATTGCAGCGGTTATCTTTGCCCTGCTTAACATTGCTTCATTTTTCGCAGGCATATCCTACAGAAAAAAGATTGCAGAGGCAGAGTTCGGTTCAGCCGAAGAAAAAGCTAAAAGCATAGTGGAAGAAGCGCGTAAAAACGCAAAAGCCAAAGCACGTGAGCTTATGCTGGAAGCCAAGGAGGAAAATCAAAAACTCCGTTCGGTTTTGGAAGCGGAAATTAAAGACCGCAGGCGTGAATTGTCAATTCAGGAAAAAAGAGTTAACCAAAAAGAAGAAAATCTTGAAAGAAAAAATGACTCACTGGAAAAAAAGGAGCACAGCTTAAATCACAAAATAAAAGAATATGATTTAAAAAGTGCCGAAATCGACGAAATTAAACAGCGTCAGGTTGAGGAGCTCGAAAAAATTTCCGGAATGTCTCAGCAAGAGGCAAAGGAACTGCTTATACGCGACCTTGAACAGGATGCAAGGCACGAAGCGGCAATTATGGTTAAAGAAATTGAGCAGGAAGCAAAAGATACAGCAGAGAAAAAAGCTAAAAATATTGTAGCAACATCGATACAGAAAATCGCGGCGGATCACGTTGCTGAAACCACTGTTTCTGTTGTTGCACTTCCCTCAGACGAAATGAAGGGAAGAATTATCGGTCGTGAGGGTCGTAACATCCGTACTCTCGAAACGCTCACCGGCGTTGACCTTATTATAGACGATACTCCCGAGGCGGTAATATTGTCAAGCTTTGACCCGGTGCGCCGCGAAGTAGCGCGCATCGCGCTTGAAAAGCTTATTGTGGACGGACGTATTCATCCGGCACGCATTGAAGAAATCGTTGAAAAATCAAGAAAAGAAGTCGATGCGGTTATCAAGCAAGAGGGCGAATCCGCCACATTCGAAACCGGCGTTCACGGACTTCATCCGGAGCTTATCAAGCTTCTCGGTCGTCTGCGTTTCAGAACCAGCTACGGTCAGAATGTTTTAAGACATTCAATCGAAGTTGCGCACCTTGCAGGCGTTATGGCAGGTGAGCTCGGCGTAGATATTACCCTTGCAAAGCGCGCGGGACTTCTGCACGATATCGGCAAGGCGGTTGACCACGAAATTGAGGGCTCGCATGTTACAATAGGTGCGGACATTGCCAAAAAATATAAAGAAAACAACGATATTATCCATGCCATTATGGCTCACCATGGCGATGTTGATGCACAAACCCTTGTAGCTCAGCTAGTTCAGGCAGCGGATGCAATCAGCGCGGCAAGACCCGGCGCAAGACGTGAAAACATCGAAACTTACATCAAACGTTTGGAACGCCTTGAGGAAATTGCAAATGAGTTTGACGGTGTTGAAAAGTCTTATGCAATCCAGGCAGGACGTGAAATAAGAATCATGGTTAAACCTGATGTTGTAAACGATGCCGGAATGTTGCTCGTTGCAAAAGACATTGTTAAGAAAATCGAAGCGGAACTTGAATATCCGGGTCAGATTAAGGTAAGTCTTATCCGTGAAACCCGCGCAGTTGACTTTGCTAAATAATAAAAGAAATGCGGTTATCATTTTTTGATAACCGTTTTCACTGTTCAGAAAGGCAGATATTATGAAAATTCTTACAATAGGCGATATTTTCGGTCGAATAGGCAGAGATGCGGTTTTTGAAATGATTGAAAGAGTCGGATATGAAGCAGACCTTATCGTTGCCAACGCTGAAAATGCGGCTCACGGCAGAGGTCTTTCAAAACCGGTTTTTGAGGAGCTTTCAAAAGCGGGAATAGATGTATTCACAACCGGCAATCACACGTGGGGCTGTCCCGATATTGTGAATGTAATGCGCTATAACGGCAATGTGCTCCGTCCCGCAAATTTTGAGGGAAACGTCCCGGGACGCGGCAGTACAACGTTAACCGCCAAAAACGGCGTAAAAGTAGGAGTAATCAATCTTATCGGCAGAACCTACATGCAATCTCCCGCCTCCTCTCCGTTTTTTGCGGCAGATGCGGAGATTTTGGAATTAAAGAAAAAAAACGATATCATTCTTGTGGACTTCCATGCCGAGGCAACCAGTGAAAAAATAGCACTCGGATATTACCTGGACGGTCGTTGCAGTGCTGTGTTCGGCACACACACCCATGTCCAGACCGCGGATGAAAAAATACTTTCCGGCGGAACCGGATATATCACCGACCTCGGAATGACGGGGCCGTCTCATTCGGTTTTAGGGGTTGATAAAAACACCATTATACAGAGATTTTTAAACGGCATGCCGCAAAAATTCACCGTTGCAAACGGTTCTTGGCAATTTTGCGGCGCAATGCTGGAAATCGACGAAAATACCGGAAAAACGGTCAAAATCGACAGAATTTACGAAGAAAGCAAAAAATAAATATCATCTCCCGCCGACCGCCGCAAGGCGGTCGGTTTTTATCAAATAATTCCCGTCAAAAAAACAGCGGCAAGCGCAAGTAAAAGTATTGTATCATAGCCGTCATCCATAAGCAGAACAAGTATAATCACCGCCAAAATTATGTCATCGGTTTCAAGTCCGGAAAATGTACGTTTATCATGAGGTTTTTCGCATATCGGCTTTTTATCCGAAGTGCATTTTGCAGGCAGCTCCGCTTTATTTTCTTTCGGAACCGCAACCTGCGGCATATCGTTATAGCTGTAATACCTCCGATACATACTATGTCCTCTTTCCCCCGAGCAATCCGGAAAATCTTCCTATATTCATCACTCTTATCAGTTTGTCGATACTGCGCCGCCTGTCACTGCGCATAAAGGGCTTAAGGGATTTCAACAAATCCGAACGCGAGTCGTTGGTGTTCGAAATTCTGTCCACCATTTTGCGCATCTGCCCCAAAAGCTCAATTCCCTCCGCGGTAAGCGGGATTCCGCTATTTTGACCGCCGCTGACCTTTGTACTCACTGCTTTTTCCTCCGTATTATTTTCCCCCTCATTTTGTCCGTCCTTAATAATGCCGGAGGACGCGAGCATGTTCATTGCATTTTTTATTTTTTCATCGGCATCCTCCCCTAACATTCCGCGTAGGGTATCCATCATATCCGCCAAATCTATCACCTCAGCTTTTTCATAATATCCTCTGCCGATATATCGGCGAGCTTTGACATATCGGCATTTTTCAGCTTTTTGCTCACCTCATCGGCATCCATACTCATAAATTTTTCCAAAATCGCTTTTTTGTCGCTGTCCGAAAGCGAGCTTTTCAATTTCTGTCCCTCCGGTGAGTCAAGGAGCCTTAAAAGTCCCCCCGCCGACTTGCCCAATTTCGCCCCGGCAAGTATCTGCGACAGCTTTTCTCCCACATTTTCTTTCATTCAAAGTCCCCCCTTACCCCTATTATATTCTTTCATGTAAAAAAATTTACAAAAAACTCTTGTAATTATAAAAAAAATGTGATATAATCTCGGTGTATAATTTAAAAGCGATGATGAAACAAAGTAAGATATGTTTCCCAAAAGAGAGTAGCGGTCATCGGCTGTGAGCCGCTTCGGTAACTGCATATCCCAAATTTCCTTTCGGAGCTGTATGGGTGAAGCTTTTGTGTGTAGTCCATATCGTCGTCGGCGCGTAAGTCCGAAAATGAGTGTCCGCATTTTGCGGAAATACGGGTGGTACCGCGGAGTTTATATGCTTCGTCCCTGGTTTGGGGCGGAGCGTTTTTTATTGTCCCATTCCATGCGGTTATGCCGCGTTTTATTAATTATAAGGCAAGAAATGGCGTTGCCGTTTCTTGAAAAGGAGGAAACGTAATATGAAACAACAGCTTGAAGCAATTAAAAAGAATGCTGAAACACAGCTTGTGAATGTACAAAATATTGAAGGCTTGGAGGAAATCCGAATTAAATATCTCGGCAAAAAAGGCGAGCTCACTTCCATTTTAAAAGGCATGGGCGGTCTCACACCGGAAGAGCGCCCAGTTATTGGCGCATTGGCAAACACCGTCAGAGAATTTATCTCTGCCGAAATCGACAAAAAGAAAACCGAAATGGAAAAAGCCCTTTGTGACGCAAAATTGAAATCCGAGGTTATTGACATCACAATGCCGGGCAAAAAACCCGAAATCGGTAATTTGCACCCGCTTACAAAGGTTCTTAACGAGTTCAAGGATGCCGTGATTGGAATGGGCTTCCAAATTGCGGAAGGTCCCGAGGTTGAAACAGACTACTACAACTTTGAAGCGCTTAATATTCCGAAAAACCATCCGGCGCGCGATACTCAGGACTCATTCTATATCGAGGATAACATAGTTTTAAGAACCCAGACATCACCGATGCAAATTCGCGTAATGGAAAACACAAAACCGCCTATCAGAATTATAGCACCCGGCAGAGTTTACAGAAGTGACGCGGTGGATGCGACCCATTCACCGATATTTCACCAGATTGAGGGTCTTGTGGTGGATAAAGGCATAACAATGGCAGACCTTAAGGGAACTCTTGAAGCACTTATCCGCTCAATTTACGGCGAAAACGCAAAATGCCGTTTCCGTCCGCACCACTTCCCATTTACCGAGCCGTCGGTAGAAACCGATGTTTGCTGCTTCAGTTGCGGCGGCAAGGGCTGCAATGTCTGCAAAGGCGAGGGCTGGATTGAAATTCTCGGCGGAGGTATGGTACATCCGAAGGTGCTCTCGGGATGCGGCATCGACCCGGAGGTTTATTCGGGCTTTGCTTTCGGTATCGGTCTCGAAAGATTGGTTATGGGCAGATACGACATTAACGATATCCGCCTGTTCTTTGAAAACGACGTGAGATTTTTAAAACAATTTTAATTGCGGAAAGGATTGATAAAAAATGAAAGTACCTATGAGTTGGTTTAATGACTATACAGATATAAACGGTATCACACCGAAAGAATATAACGAAGCTTTAACCATGACCGGTTCAAAGGTTGAAACCATCGAAAATATGGGTAAGGACATACAAAATGTGGTTACCGGAAAGATTCTTGAAATAACCGAGCATCCCGATTCGGATCATATGGTTATCTGCCGAGTTGATGTAGTCGATGAAGTTCTTCAAATTGTTACGGGAGCGCCTAACGTTAAGGTTGGTCAAATCGTACCGGTTGCAAAACACGACTCCTACCTTCCCGGAAACATTCATATTAAAACCGGGAAATTAAGAGGCGTTGAATCCTGCGGAATGCTCTGCTCGCATGAAGAGCTCGGGCTTACCGAAGCTGACCTTTCATGGGAACCGGAATACGGAATACTTATTCTCCCCGAGGGCACACCGGTCGGAGAAGATATTAAGAAGATTTTCAATTTGGATGAAGAAGTTGTCGAATTTGAAATCACTTCAAATCGTCCCGATTGCTTCAGCGTAATCGGATTGGCACGTGAAACCGCCGCTACTTTCGGACGTCCGTTTTCGGTTAAAAAGCCGATATTCTCCGAAAATTCTGAGAATATCGCTAATACAATTTCCGTTACTGTTGAAAATCCCGATAAATGCCTCAGATATTGCGCAAAAATGATTAAAAACGTAAAAATCGGTCCGTCACCCGATTGGATGGCTCACCGTCTTAAAGCGGCGGGAATTCGCCCCATAAACAATATTGTTGACATAACAAACTACATTCTTTTGGAATACGGTCAGCCTATGCACGCGTTCGACCTACGCCATTTGGACGGCGGAAAAATCACAGTTCGCACAGCTTCGGACGGTGAGGTTATCAAAACTCTGGACGAGCAGGACAGAACTTTAAACTCCGATGACCTTGTAATTGCCGATGCAAACAAGGCGGTTGCCATTGCCGGCGTAATGGGCGGATTTGATTCCGAAATTAAGGATGATACCACCACGGTTATATTCGAATCCGCAACATTTGATGCGGTATCGGTTCGTCTTACTGCGCAAAAATGCGGATTGCGCACCGAGGCATCCTCACGCTACGAAAAGGGACTTGATGCAAACAACACCGTTCCGGCTCTAAACCGTGCGTGCAGTCTTGTGGAAGAGCTCGGTTGTGGCGAAATCGTCGGAGGTATGCTTGATGTGTGCGGAAATATTAAACAACCTCCGGTTTTGGATTTCCGTCCAGAAAAAATCAACGCATTTTTGGGCATTGACATTTCTACCGAGGAAATGGCAGGATATCTGCGCACAATAGAATTTGACGTTGACCTTGACAACATGACGGTTACGCCGCCCTCATTCCGACCCGACATTGAGGCTGAAGCTGATGTTGCCGAGGAGGTTGCAAGATTCTACGGCTATAACAAAATCCCGACAACGCTTATTTCCGGCGAATCCACAAAGGGATTTTACTCTCCAAAGCAAATTTTCCGAAAGGATTTGCAAACAGCGCTTACCGCACAGGGCTTAAATGAAATCTTTACATTTACCTTTACGGGTGCTGACGAATTTGATAAATTAAATCTTCCGGAGGACAGCGCTTTCAGAAACGCGGTTAAAATACGTAATCCTCTCGGCGAAGATACATCTATCATGCGTACCACCATGCTTGCATCTATGCTGAGAACCATGGCGTACAACTATAACCGCAAAAACGAATCCGCTTCGCTTTTTGAAATCAGTAAGGTTTACATTCCGACCGAGGCGGGCAAGCTTCCAAACGAACCGGAAAAGCTTTCTGTCGGAATGTATGGCAAAGCAATAGACTTTTTCAATATAAAAGGTGTTTTGGAAGCTGCTTTTGATTGCCTTAATCTTAAGGGAATCACATGGAAACAGCTTACCGATTGTCCATCTCTTCATCCCGGCAGATCCGCCGCTCTTTACAAGGGTGAAGAAAAAATCGGAATCGTCGGCGAGGTTCACCCGACAGTTCGCAAAAATTTCGGTATAGACATTCCTTGCTATATCGCCGAAATTGACATTGCCGCTCTTGCCTCCTGTATTGACAGCAATATCAAATATAAGGCGCTCCCGAAATTTCCGGCGGCAGAACGCGATATTGCGGTTTTGGTTGACAAAACGGTAGCCGTGGGAGACCTTGAAGCAACCATGATTAAGGCATCAGGTGCTCTGCTTGAAAGTATTCGTTTATTTGACGTTTACGAGGGAGACAGAATTCCGGAAGATAAAAAGAGCGTTGCGTTTGCAATTTCTTTCCGTGCTCCGGACAGAAGCCTTACAAACGAAGATGTTAATAAGATTTTCAACAAAATCGTAAAAGACCTGCAATATAAGAATAATGCACAACTAAGATAACAGCAAATATCCACTCGCACAGCGGGTGGATATTTCATTTCCGAGTATAACCATGAGCTCTGCCCTCCATTCATGCCTTAATCCCCCCCTAAACAGCTATTTCTTTTTAACCTTTGTTACTCCTGCGCCACTGAATTTTTTTCAACACATTCAAAACATTCTGTTTTCTACCCCTCTTTGTTCTTTTATATTTATAACCGCTTTGAAAAAAATTCCCACCCGGCTCCCCGCAGCTTGCACATATAAAGCTAGTTGTCGAAGTTTTGTGGCTTTTACCTTGTAAAAGACGACGAAACTTGCGACTTGTGCGAAGCCGCTAAACCACGGGTTTCAAAGGGTGCACCTTTGTGGCTTTTCGTGCTTTTGAACGCTCAAAGGTACAAACATAAACAGCACATGCGAACAGCCGATACACTTGCCCCTACAATTTATCCACCGATAAAGCCTTTGTCACGACACGAACTGTCACGCATTTTTCGTTATACAATAAAAAGTTCGGTATTTTCCGAACTTTTCAGGCATTATAACGGCAAGGCTTAACCACCGCCGTTAAAAAACATATGGTTATATTTAACGCTCCCACAAAAAAATTGCGGGAGCGACTTTTATACATTTGAAATTTTGATTATATTTGTGTTGCCCGATTTTCCCTCAGCCTTGCCGCCTGTCATAACTATACAATCCCCGTCACTGAGACTGAGAACCTCCTTAGCCTTTAAGCTAGCATGATAAAACATAACATCGGTTGAATCAAATCGTTCGCTCAAAACCGGCGTAACTCCCCACGAAAGTGAAAGCTTATACCAAACCTTTTTGTTTATCGCCATGCCGATAATATCAATCGGCGCGCGAAATCGCGATACCATTCGAACCGTCATGCCGGAAATCGAGCTTACAACTATAGCTTTTGCACCTAAGTCTATCGCCATACCGCTTGCCGCATGCGAAACTGCATCCAGCTGATTTTTAATTTCAAAATCCGCCGCACGGAATCGCTTTTTATAGTGAATATGTGCTTCCGTTTCCTCAACAATTCTCGCCATGGTGCGCACCGTTTCAACAGGATATTTTCCCGCCGCAGATTCGCCGGAGAGCATAACCACGCTTGTTCCGTCATAAACCGCGTTTGCCACGTCGGAAATTTCCGCTCTTGTCGGTCGCGGATTGTGAATCATGGATTCCAGCATTTCGGTTGCGGTAATTACGCGTTTTCCCAACATTCTGCATTTTGTAATCAGATATTTCTGGATTGACGGAAGCTCGGCAAATGGCACTTCAACTCCCAAATCACCTCTGGCTATCATAATTCCGTCACATTCTTCACAAATTTCATCG
>CAYMBZ010000042.1:0-13694 GCA_964388835.1 uncultured Lachnospiraceae bacterium | reverse complement strand
ATTAAACATCCTTTCGTAACGCATGGTTATCCCATGTTATCTCTTATCTTCTTTATTTTTTCCAAAAGTGGTTGCTGTGGTGTTGCATGCTCATCATATTCATATACGCACAAATACATGCAACATCCCAACTCTCCTCCTATACGCCGCAAAATCGAACATTCTCCGCCGCACAGAAACAGAAAAGGAATTTTTAAATTTTCCTTAAGCATATTTATAATTTTAAGATTTTCAATTTGCTCTTCCGTTGTATTGGCATATGTAACTATTTTGCATATGTCCGCGCCCCTTTTCTGATGTTCAAGCGCAATTTCAAGAACCCTTTCCGCCGAAATATATTTCAGCACATGCGAGGACATCAAAACTTTTGCACCTTTATCATGAATCTTTCTTATCAGTTCCTCTTGCTTTTCTACTGCCTTTTTGTCAATCGCAAGTTCATCCGGCTGTTTATCAAAGATGTCACCAATGACATCACACAAATCAGCACCACATTCGGCTAATTCTACAAGCTCCGCCGCAAGAACATCATCGGTTTTCCCTTCATTTTTAGCGTTTCTGTAATTTGTCACATACACCGGCTTATCCTTTGCATAGGAAAACAATTCCTTATACGCATCTTTTGTTCTATACTCGCTTTTCATTTGTTCAAACTGCATTCCAAAAGCTTCTGCTCCCTTCGGAACAGATTTATCAATAAGCTCTTTTATTCTGTCGGGACTATCTGCCTGAACCATAACCGTAAGCAACGGCTTATCATTTTCGAAAAAAGATTGTTTCATATTAGTAATTCCTCCCCGCCGCGTTTCTTCCTCCGTCAATTATTATCTTTTCACCATTTATAAACTGTCCCTTGTCGGAGGCAATAAACAAAATCAAATCTATGATTTCCTGTGGCTCAGCCGCTCTGACCTCAAGCGTTTTCATATTCGCCATTGCAGCTCTTGTAATAACCGGGCCGGGTAATACGCATACACATATAACTCCGATTGCTTTGCCTTTGCCTTTTTTGTTTATTTCATTAACCTTTTCGTTAAGCACTTCTTCATTAACATCGCACATAACAACGTTTCCGCCAAGCTCCGTAAAATTTTGCGCAAATAAAAGTCCCATTCCCGAAGCCGCACCTGTTGAAATTGCTGTTTTTCCGTCAAAATTCATGAAAATGACCTCCTTTTATACTTATAATATAACACCGCCATAAAATATTTCAATGGTAAAAATGATATAACTTTGACATTTTCGATACTTTTATTCACAATTTTATTGAAATTATTTGCGGTTAATGTTATAATTCTCATATGAGGTGTTTATATGATTTTTGATAATATAACGGTTACGAATATTGAAGATGTTTTTGTTGTTTCTTCTCCCAAAGGTCGCTTTGCAAAAATAGAAAACCGAAGTTGCTACGGTCTGTCTTTCTGTGAATACGGGCAGATAACTTATACGCATAACCAAGACCATGTTGTGTCGGACAAAAACAGCGCTATCCTCCTTCCCCAAGGACAAACATACACATTAAGCGGTGACAAAAACGGAAGTTTTCCCGTTATCGACTTCACCTGTACGGAGCACTTATGCGATACAATTATCGCATTACCCGTTCAAAATACCGCTTTATACGTCGAAAGTTTTAAAAATCTTATGTCGCTTTTGCTTTTTGATGGCAATAAATCCGAGATGATGAGTGTATTTTATCACTTGCTTCATTTGCTTTCCCTTGAAAGCGCCGCATGTAAAACACTTAAGCCCGCACTCGAATATATCGAAAAAAATTATCAGCATTCTGACATTTCCAACGAATTTCTTGCCAAACAGTGCAATATAAGCGAAATTTATTTCAGGAATCTTTTTCGAAAGCATTACAATACAACGCCTCACCAATTCATTACCGACTTGCGCATAAAAAAAGCCGAGCAGCTCCTCAGTGAGGGCAAGTTCAAGGTATATGCAATTTCCGAAAAATGCGGATTTACGAATCAATACCATTTTTCAAGAATATTTAAGAAAAAAGTCGGGCTCACACCGAGTGAATATATGAAATTTAACAGGAATATAAAAATATAAATGATATAATCCATGATGCTTAAAGACGGCTGCGAAAAATCTGCAGCCGCCTTTATTTTTTCGTCATTTAATTTTACCGCAGCCGTTGCAAAACAGCCGATACCCCTTCGCAGACTTTCGGAGCGCACCGCTACAGAACAATTGAATTTTTAATAATTTCCTTTGCAAGCCTGATACTGTTTTCCGAGCTCTCCGGCGTCACTGTTTCCGGTTTTGTTCCGTTTAAAATGCTGGATACAAAATATGCAATTTCCGCACTGTAGCCGTCCGCGCCTTTTATATTTATTCCGCTGACTTCGCTCATATCCGATTTATCTATTTCAATCTCTTCCCCGTTTTTATAAAGCTTATCCCCCTTATATTCCAATGTTCCGTTTTCGAACACAGCGGAATATTCGGCACAAAACGGCATTTCGCAATTAAACCATCCGCTTTCGATTGTTGCTGTAAAACCGTCATATACAAGAGTTGCCGAAATGAAATCGTTATCATTTTTCAGTTTGCTGTACACACCCGAAATATCTTTCGGCATACCGAATATGTACTGCAGAAAATCTATATCATGAATGGCCATATCTATCGTGTCTCCCCCGCTCTTTTCAAGGTCACGCATCCAATTCTCCCAGCTCCA
Organism: uncultured Lachnospiraceae bacterium; assembly: GCA_964388835.1. GTDB lineage: Bacteria > Bacillota > Clostridia > UBA1381 > UBA1381 > UBA1738. The sequence goes on along the minus strand of CAYMBZ010000042.1, from coordinate 10,993 downwards.
GCGCGGAATGCTTGAAACACGTTTCATATTAATATGAACAATTTCTCCCAGTTCACGGCTGTCTATGACGTTCTTTAGATATCTGTATGGGGACATAAATCTTACAACGTGCGCTATCATGAGCATTTTTTCCGACTTTTCCGCGGCTTCACGCATTTTTGCCGTTCCGTCAAGGGATACGCTCATCGGCTTTTCACACAAAACATGTTTCCCCGCCTCAAGTGCCTTTATGCTGTGCTCCGCATGAAGATAGCTCGGTGTGGCAATATCTACCATATCCACATCCTCGTTTTCAAGGAGCTCATCTATGCTTGAATAAATTTTTATGTTCTCATTGTTTACCTTTTCCTTTGCCATGTCAACCCGAACATCAGCAACTGCCACCACTTCGGTATCGGGATTTTTCATGTACTCATCAAAATGGACTTTACCCATTCCGCCAATTCCGATTAATGCAACTCTCATCATATTAATTCCTCCAATAATCCTTTAGATTTTATTATATCTTTCATCTGTTGTTCTCCGGAAATCTCGCGCTCAATTGTCAAGGTTCCGTCATAACCCACTTCCTTGAGCTTTGCCACAAATGCCGGGAAATTGACCTTTCCCTCGCCAATCGGCATTTCCGCACCCAAATATTTTCCGCCTGTTGGGTAACAACCGTCCTTTGCATGCACATCTTTAACAAATTCTCCGAAAACATCCAGCGCATCTATCGGATTTGCTTTGCCGTACATAATCAAATTTGCCGGGTCAAGATTAATTCCGAGATTTCCCGTTCCCACATCTTCAATGGTGCGCCTGAGTGTAACCGGCGTTTCCTGTCCGGTTTCAAATAAGAAATACTGACCGTTATTTTTGCAATACTCTGCAACGGTGCGAATTGCGCAAACTACAGCATGATATTGCTCCGTATTAGGAACCTCCGGCAAAAATCCCACATGTGTTGCCACATTTTCCACACCTATCTTTTTTGCAAAATCCGAGCCCCTCATCAAATCGGAACACCGTTTAAAGCGATATTCCGCAGGCACCAGCCCCAGCGTAAGCGGACCTTCATAAAAATCCCAGATTGCAGGTCCCGACCAGCCGCACCAAAAACTTGAAATTGCAACATCATATTTTTTGCACGCAGTCTTCACTCTTTCTGCCATCTTATCCGTAAGCTCATCAATTTTCCACGCACAAAGTTGACAATACGAAAACCCGTTTTCCGATACCTTTTGAATCCTCTCCTCAATATTACCCGCCAAATCCACCAAAACCCCAAGTTTCATTTTTATCCCTCTCTCTTGACTTTTCATTAATTATAGTATATTATAAAGATATATGAAAAACAAGAACCTGATTATCATTAATTAGCACAATTTTGACGTTTTGGAGAAAATATGAAAAATATAAAAGACATATCGCTTTATGAAAACATTCCGACTTTGGAAAATCGATTTACACTGAAGCTGAGAAAATACAATGTTGCCGCAAACAATCGGCTTATCCCTCATTGGCATGAGCATATAGAACTGCTCTACTTTCTTTCGGGTAGCTGTAATTTTACTTGCAACGGCAAAACTTTTACCGCAAAAAAGAATGACCTCGTTATCGTAAACAGCTCAGAGATTCATTCCTTTTTCGCAACGGAAGATGTGGAGTATTTCTGTTTGCTTATCTTTCCGGATTTTTTTTCGGATGTGAAATTTTCCGATACTCTGCTTGAAAATACCGTTCATAATGACACCTTTACCGAATCATGTTTTAACGAAATGTATTCCGAACAAACCGCTGACAATCCGGGAAGTGATATGCTTATTAAATCACAGGCTTACCGCCTTATGGCGCATCTTCTCCGCACTTATACCGTCTCCCGCATTTCCCCACGTGAATTTGATGCGCATGCCGCAAAGCTCAAACGGCTAAATGTGATTTTTGAATACATTTCCGAACACTACTGCGAAAAAATCACTACCTCAAGCCTTGCAAAAATGTGTTTTCTGAGCGAGGGGCATTTTTGCCGTTTCTTTAAAGGATGCATGGGCAAATCCGCCACCGAATACATAAATGAATACCGTATCGAAAAAGCGTCGGTAATTCTCCTCGGCACAGATGAAAGCATTACCGCAGTTGCTGCAAGAGTGGGATTTGATGATGTGAACTATTTTTCGAGAATGTTCAAAAAAATCAAAAAAATAACCCCCGGCGAATACCGGAGGAATAACTGACCTACCTTTGTCACTCAGGTTATTTGTTTTATAATCCCAAAGGACAACAGTGACATAATAAGTCCCGCAACAACAACTCCCATAAAAATCGGGAAAATCGAATCTTTGGGTTTCATTCTGAGCAATGTTGCTGCAAGTGCGCCCGTCCATGCACCGGTTCCCGGAAGCGGTATTGCAACGAAGAGAAAAAGTCCGAAGCGACCGTACTTTCTTATCTGCTCGGATTTCGAAAGCGCCTTGTTTTCAAGCTTTTCCACCATATTTTTCAATCTTGTTTTTTTCAGCTGTTTAAAAATTCCCTCAATAAAAAACAACACAAAGGGAATAGGAACCATGTTGCCTATAACCGCAATTATAAAAGTCGATGCAAAGCTCATCTTCAAAAATCCCGCCGCTAAAAGGCTTCCTCTAAGCTCCAAAATCGGAAGCATGGAAACTATAAAAACAATGATTTCCTTTGAAACCTTTCCGCCCAGAGCTCTTACTATTGCTTCTACTATACCGTTCATACTTTTTCCTCCAAATTAAAATCTTAAATATTTCGGGAAATGATTTTTTAACATGCCTCCCGATGCCTTTCCCCATCCGATGGGAAATCCGTTATACAGCACCGCTGTCCAACCCTTTTTATCACATGCAATTGTTTCTCCCGCAAAGAATTTTTCGGAATTGTCAATTTCGATACTTGACTTAAAATCCTCCGCATTAAGTGCAAGACAAAGCGCGTGCGACGGCTCAAACCTACCCTTTTTGCACACCCCTAGATACAAGCCCGCAAGAGTTGTCTTAATTTTATCTATGTCAAGCTCATACGGCATCATAAACAGCTTATCGCCGAAAGAAACCATATTGCCCGAAAGTGCAGTATTTAAGTTTTCTCTTTCAAAAGTTTTGAAGAGCTTTTCATTATCGCATTTATAGTATTTTTTATAACTCTTATTTTCGCCGCCTCTTTTTAGAAACAATGCTGTGAAATGTCCCTCACCCTTACTTTTGTGTGGGAAAATACGTTTTGCTCCGGATAAATCGGCAGACGTACCCGCCCATCGGCTCTCAGCATCGCTCATGCCGCAGAGTTTAATCGGAACAAGCTCAATATTTTCTATATTTTCCAACACCCATGCCGCAATTCGCTCATTTTCGCAGGGTGCAAAGGTACAGGTGGAATACACCAAAAGTCCGCCGCCTTTCAACATTTTAAATGCCGATTTCAATATATTTTTCTGACGTTCCCCGCAGGAAATCGTGTGCTCTTCGCTCCATTCGGTAACGGCACGCGGTTCTTTTCTAAACATTCCCTCACCCGAGCATGGTGCGTCCACTATTATTTTATCAAAAAAACTCTCATATTTTTCTGCAAGTCTTTCAGGATATTCATTGGTTACAACCGCATTCCTTATACCCATGCGCTGAATATTTTCCGCAAGTATCGCCGCACGCTTCGGCACAATTTCGTTCGCAACCAAAAGTCCACTTCCGCCCAATCGTTCCGCCGCCTGTGTTGCTTTTCCCCCCGGTGCGGCGCACAAATCCAAAACGAAATCACCCGGTTTTATATCAAGCGCTTCTGCCGCAGACATAGCGGAAGGTTCCTGAAAATACACCAATCCCCCAACATGATAGGGATGTTTGCCAGAAATCATATTTTTATCCGCATAATATCCGTTTTGACACCATTTTACCCTTTCAAGCTCACCCGTTAAGGCAAAAACCGCCTCTTTTGCACCCTCTTTCAGCGTGCTTATTCTCATCCCGCAGTATATTGGAGAGGTATTTTCCGCGGTTTCAAAATCCTTATATTCGTCGCCGAGCATTTCTTTCATCCGCAAAATAAATTTTTCCGGCAGAGCCGCTGAATTATCAATCATCTTTTTCCTTTCCCACAAGCTTTAAAATAAACTCACAAACATCGCGTGTTGAATTAGGCTTGCCTATATGCTCAACACTTTCTTTTAAAAGCTCTACTCTCCAAGGACTTTTTAAAAGTTCATAGAGTGCTTCATCCAATCCGAAAGTCTCGGTAACAATAACCGCCGCCCCCGCATTAACCAGGAATTCCGCATTTCTGTCCTCCTGACCGCGTATGGGATTCATTATTATTGCCGGCAGTTTTTTTGCCAGAAATTCCGATGTAGTAAGTCCTCCGGGCTTTGTAATTATCAAATCCGCCGCGTCCATCATAATATCCACGTTTTGAACAAATCCAAAAGGCAGAATATTTTTATTCCACTCATTTTCTTCCATTTCGCGAAGCATTTTCGCATTATTTCCGCAAACGCATAAAACCTGAACATCCACATCCAACTCATCAATAGCCTGAATATCTTTGATTATGTTTCCAAATCCCATTGAGCCCATCATGACCAACAGGGTAGGCTTATCCTCTATGCCGAGCATACCCCTTGCTTCGCTTTTGGGGATTTTTTTCGAAAAAGTGTTGCGTATCGGTATTCCGAAAGGCAGCATTTTTTCGGAATCAATTCCCTTTTTCTTAAGCTGACGTTCCAACAATGCATCCGCCGTAACGTAATAGTCAAGTTCTGTGCTTTCCCAAAAAGGATGTACCGTAAAGTCGGTAACTATACCTATCAAAGGACAGCTTACGATATTTTTGTTTCTCAAATATGTCATCAACATGCATGCATAGGAATGAGTTCCTATTATAACATCCGGATTATACTCGGTTATAAAATCTTTCAGCTTGTGAGAGACCAGCTTGGAGAGAATTGCAACCAAGGAATGTTTATCCCATTTTTCATCCCGTCTGTCCAATGCATCATATGCCTTTCCGTAAAGCTCCGGAAAATGTTTTGTGGAAAATATATATCCGTTATCAATAGAATCCGCGAGCACGGGGTTTATATATTCGAAAGTATCAAGCATTTCACAGGAAATTCCCTTTTCATCCAAATAATCCATTATGGCATGTGCTGTGGAATGATGACCAAATCCGGCTTTTACCGAAATAATAAGCACCTTCATAGTTTGTTGTCCTTTCTTGACAAGGCAGAAAACACTAATTCCTCTCTACCCCTTGAAATATTATTGTTAATGTGTTATAATTACATATATAATTTGCTCAGTGATATGAAAACGGCAGACAGCTTTACCCGCATTGTTTTTTTTCAGTGGGACAATTTGATGAATTGACAACAACAGTTGTCATGAATTGTTGCATGCGCAGGCATAATTTGAATTGCCTTAATAATGCACAAAGTGCAATTCATGAGCCGCAGGCTCAATTCACGAAACTATAGGTTTCAATTCTTGCCGCAGGCGATATAATGATTTCAAGCTGAGCTTGAAATCATTATAACATATGCAGTTAAATTTTTCAAGACCGACTTTATATAAAGGGAGGCTTTTTGATGATTATTTATTCGGGTGAGCGCGGAACTTTTGACTACCTTGTACAGCTTGGAATTCCGGTCATTTTTTCCACAACACTCTCACAGGCTGACAAATTAATAGTAACGGAGTATTCCGACCAGGCAGTGCGTTTGATACGTGAAGCTGTCTTGGTTAACATACCTGTTCTCGGACTTTTGGACGGATTTCACAGCGTCATTAAGGCATTTGGCGGAAGATGTGAGGAAATCGAATGTGCCGAGGGCAAGCAAGAATGGGCTGTTGTTGACACTTCCATACCCATATATTCCGGTTTGGAAACTACAATTAAGATATGCCGCGGTAAGCCACTCGCTGTTCTTGAAACAGTAATGCCTACCGAGCTTGATTGCATTTCACGTTCCTCAGAGGGTGAGATTATTGCTGTTTGCAATCTCATAGCGCCCGAAAAGCACGGAAATGTGTACGGACTTAATTATTATCTCGCATCGGAACTTACGCCGGACGCGGAAATAATAATAAATAATTTCATAAAAATGTAAGGAGACACTACAAATGAACAAGAAAACGCGTGAAATGGTACTTGCGGCAATTCTTACCGCACTTTCAATCTTGATTACCTACTCACCGGTAAAAATCGTATTTCCCTTTTTTACTCTCACATTAGGCTCTCATGTTCCGACTATGCTTGCGCTTTTTATAAGCCCTTGGGTAACGGTAATGACGGTAATCGGAAGCTGTATCGGCTTTTTTATGACAATTCCGGCGCCAAATTCAATCATAGTTGTAACTCGCGCGGCTACGCATATCATTTTTGCACTTGCGGGAATTAAAATGATTAAGAACGGTAAATTCAACCCGATTGTAATTATCCTTGTTACGGCTCTTCTGCACGCCGGTGCCGAAGGTATTGCTGTATATTTCTTGACACCGATTATTCTCCCGGGCGAAGCGGCTCTCGCGGCGGCAAGCATTGCATTCACCGGAACAATAATACATCACTTTATCGATTGCGCGGTTACGGCACCTATTTTGATTGCGCTTTCAAAAGCAAAAATCGTTCCAATACCGGCATGCTTTAATATCAGGAGGAATAACAATGCATAAGGACGTTGAGAGAATTCTTGTAACCGAAGAGGAAATTCAAAAAACCGTCTGCAAAATTGCGGACAATATCAACCGAGACTTAAACGGTGAACCGCTTTTGGTGGTTGTGATTTTAAAAGGCTCCACCCCATTTGCAATGGATTTGATAAGGAAGCTTGATATGCCTGTAGAACTTGATTTTATGCAAGTTTCAAGCTATGGTAAATCTACCGTTTCAAGCGGATTTATAAATATGAAAAAGGATTTGGAGCGCGATGTTTCCGGCAAAAATATCCTTATTGTTGAAGATATCATCGACAGCGGAAATACACTGTTTAAAATCAAAACCCTATTCGAATCAAGAAATGCAAGATCAGTTCGAATCTGTACTATGCTTGACAAGCCGTCAAGACGTGTTGTGGATGTGGAAGTGAATTACGTGGGAATGGAAATTCCGGACGAGTTTGCCATAGGCTACGGACTTGATTATAACGAGCAGTACAGAAATTTACCCTACATAGGCGTTCTGAAAAAAGAAATATACGAAAACAATTAAACTGCAACAAAAAATGACATACCCCGACTTTTCGGAGTATGTCATTTTTAATGCTGACTTATTTGTTGTACACCGCTTCACATGTTAAATTTATTCCCAACTTTTTAAATACATTGTCATCAACCTGCGAAAGCATTACCGAAGAATGAGCCTCCGCACCCGGCAACGCGCTTAGCCCTTCCATCGCCCTACGTGCAATATCATCGCTTGCCGCACATATCGAAAGCGCTATCAAAGTTTCATCCATATGCAATCTTGGATTTTTGCTTCCGAAATGATTTATTTTCAGACTTTGAAGCGGCTCTATTATTTCCGGTGAAATAAGATGAATTTCATCATCAATTCCGGTTACAGCCTTTAATGCATTAAGCAGTGCCGCACTTGAAGCACCCAGCAATGCCGATGTTTTGCCGGTTATAATCCGACCGTCGGTGAGCTGAACAGCGCACGCGGCATCCCCGGTAAGCTCCGCTTTTTTCAGTGCCGCTCCCACAACCGCGCGGTCATTGCAAGTAACCTCAGCCTGCTTCATGATAAGCTCCATTTTGTAAAGCGCTTCATCACCGCATTTTCCGTTCTGTCTATCCTTTAAAACCTGATAATATCTTCTTATTATTTCGTCTTTTGAAGCACTGCAAACCGCTTCATCATCAACAATGCAATTTCCCACCATGTTTACACCCATATCCGTAGGCGACTTATACGGGCTTTCGCCCAGTATCTTCTCGAACATTGCATTCAATACCGGGAAAACCTCAATATCTCGGTTGTAGTTAACGGTTGTTACGCCGTATGCTTCAAGATGAAACGGGTCAATCATATTTACATCATTTAAGTCAACGGTAGCCGCTTCATATGCAAGATTTACATGATGTTTCAGCGGCAAATTCCAAATCGGGAAAGTTTCAAACTTTGCATATCCCGCCTTTACACCGCGCTTATTTTCATGATACAGCTGAGAAAGGCAGGTTGCCATCTTTCCGCTACCCGGTCCAGGAGCCGTTACCACAACTATCGGACGCGTTGTTTCTATATAGTCATTTTTTCCAAAGCCGTCGTCACTTACAATCAGCTCGATATTTGACGGATAGCCCTCAATCGGATAGTGCAAAAACACCTTAATCCCCATATTTTCCAGACGTTTTTTAAACACGTCCGCCGCACTTTGTCCGCAATACTGAGTAATAACAACGCTTTCTACAACCAATCCCAAACCCTTAAAAGCTTCGATAAGACGAATTGTGTCCAGGTCATATGTGATGTTATAATCGCTTCTTACCTTATTCTTTACAATGTCAAAAGCGTTAATCGCGATAACAATTTCCAGCTTATCGGCAAGGTGCATAAGCATTTTCATCTTACTGTCAGGTTCAAATCCCGGCAAAACTCGTGAAGCATGATAGTCATCAAAGAGTTTTCCGCCCATTTCCAGATACAGCTTATCTCCGAACTTAAGCACGCGCTCCCCTATATATTTCGATTGCATTTGAATATACTTCTCATTATCAAAGCCTTTTTTGGTATTCATATCTCATTCCTCTTTTCTTAAATTTATTAGTTTAGGTTACGTGCCCAACTATACATACTGCTCGTTTTTTTCGGCTGTTTTTGAAATCTTTTTTTCTTTTTTTACAAAGACAAACGGATATGCCGCCGCACATACCACCAGCGCGAAAACTATATCCAGTACGGAATGTTGCTTTAAAAACACCGTTGAAACAGATATAAGCACTGCCGATACGCAAAACGCCACTCGCCATTTGAAATCAGAAAACATTTTACTTTGACGTGCCGTAAAATACACCGCCATTGAACCTATAACATGAAGGGATGGACAGACATTTGTGTTTGTATCAAATCCGTACAAAAAGCCCACAATGTCGGTAAAAATATTATCCCGCGCAAACTCGGTAGGTCTCAACTCCTGAGATGTGGGATATACTATGTAAATAAGAATTGTAATTGTATATGTAATAATGGTATACTTCATATATTTTTTAAAAGCCGGAATATCAAAAAAGAATGCATACGCCTGTATTCCTATTAAAAACACAAACCAAAAATAATAAGGAATAATAAAAAACTCGCAAAATGGGATTCTATAATCCATCGCACATTCCACAGCATGGTAATCCGTTATAAATACACGTTCCAACAGCAGAAAAGCCAATCCGAACAACGGCCAAAACAGCAAAAGTTTCACGTGTTCAAACTCAGGAGTGTTAATTTTTTTGATGCTGAATTTACGATAATCGACCATTTGCACGTCTCTCCTCTCTGAGCTTCATACGATCCCGCACCGAAACAAGATGCGGACGATTGTATCGCTGAATTATTATATAAGGAAGATTTCCAAAAAGGTTATACAAAATTGTGAGAAGAACTCCCATTTTTCCTTTCCAAATATGGTATATGCCCAGTGAAAGCAGAATCAACACATAATGTGACATTTCCGCAATACAAGATTCCTTTACCAGCCTGTCTATATCGCGGTATGTCATATTCTTATGCAATTTTTTCGAAAAAAGCTTGTCAGTAAGCATGCTCATATCGGGAACCTTTGTTTTCCAGCTTTTAACGCAGAAAATGTCATAAAAACTGCCGCCTTTTTCCCATTTATAGGTACGGTACGGAAATTGGTTTTCGTTAAACTTTTCCCTTGGCAATGCCATTCCGCCGAAAAAGCACCCCTGACCTATAACCGTAATGTAAATAATTAATGCAATAATTTTCACTTCCGCACCTCTTTCCCATATTGAATGTATGTTGCAAATTTTCAACACTAACTTACATTATATCACAAAAAACTTTTTTTTACAACATCTCAAAAGCAAATATTTAAAAAAACTTTTACCAAAATTGTAAACAAAAAAGTCGGCTTTAATTACCGAATATACATCCGATTATTAAAACCGACTCACACTTTCAATGCTCAGCAACAGGGATTATCGCAGCAGGAATCACATCCGCCGCCTAAAAAATTCCCGTCACCGCAACAACACAAAACAAGAACAACTATAACAAGTATCCATATCCAATTTCCGTCACCGTTGTTCCCGCAGCCTCCGAACAAGCCCATTTCGTATGCCCCCTTTCAGCTTTATATTACTACAATACGCAAATGTGCCGAAAGTGTGCATGTAGGTTATTCCGTTTTTTCTTGTTCTGCCTCTTTTACAAGCAATTTCAGTTCATCATATGTAAGCAAATTATTTACGGTATCAAGAAGCATGTTTGCCGATATCTTGGACGGCAATCCGATTTTTACCGCCAATTTTTTCCTGCGCTCCGCACAGTTTTCGCCGCCTGAGAGCCCGAGCGCAAAAAAATCCGCTTTTGTAATATGTCTCTCCACTCTTTTCTTGCCCTCCGCTTCCTCCGCAATACAACCGCAATCTGCAAGTGCCTTTAAAATGACAGCTTCACTTACTCCCTCAACTCCCAAAAGTCCTTCCTTTCCGCCTACCGTCTTGCGGCGTTCTTTTCCGAAAATCTCTGGGATATACGCATGCTTTACCCATTCCTTCGGCACAAGCTGTTTAATAAAATTTCGAATCTTAAGCCCCGCACTGTCGGAATCGGTCAAGACGACCAGACCTGTTTTTTCGGCAAAAGTACGTATTGATTCCTGCATTTTTTTATTATTAAAAACCGAAAAACCACCTGTAACAAAAATAATCCCGTCTATAAATCCGGACAGCTTGATTTTGTCATATACACCCTCTACTATTATTGTTTCCTTAATTTTATACATATCCATACCTCGTTTAGACTCTTTATACAACCG
>CAYMBZ010000041.1:0-13769 GCA_964388835.1 uncultured Lachnospiraceae bacterium | reverse complement strand
GTAATTCTGAAAACCGACGGAATACCGACTTATCACTTTGCGCATGCAATAGATGACCACCTTATGGGAACAACAGATGTTATAAGGGGGGATGAATGGATTTCTTCGGCACCGATACATCTTCAGCTTTTTGAAATTCTCGGATTTGAGTCTCCGCGTTATGCGCATATTTCGCCCATTATGAAAGAAGATGAGGAGACGGGAGGAAAGCGCAAGCTGTCAAAACGTAAGGACCCGGAGGCGGCGGTCACATATTATCACGAAGTCGGATATCCGAAAGAAGCGGTTTTGGAGTACCTCCTTACGATAGCCAATTCTAATTATGAGGAATGGCGCGCGGCAAATCCTGTGGCGGCAAGTGACGAATTTGATTTTAAGTTGGAAAATATGAGCAAGGCGGGCGCGCTTTTCGATTTGGTAAAGCTTACGGATATCAGCAAAAACTATATCAGCGGACTTGATAAGGAAGCGGTATTTGCCGGAACATGTGAGTGGGCTGAAAAATACAATACCGAATTTGCGGAAACATTGAACCGTGATAAGGAATATGCCATGAATATTTTCGGTATTGAGCGAGGCGGAGAAAAGCCGAGAAAAGATATCGCAAAATGGCAGGATACGGTTGAATACACAAAATATTTCTTCGCTCCTCCGACGGAGTATGAGGCAGTCGAAAGCGTAAACAGCGAGGATGCGGCGGAAATTCTTGAAACATACAAGGGCGTGTACAAGGCGGATGAAACTGCGGAAAATTGGTTTCCGCATGTTCGTGAAATGGCGGAGAACCTCGGATATGCAAAGGCACCGAAGATTTACAAAAAGGCCCCGGACTCTTATAAGGGACATGTGGGAGATGTTGCTTCGGTAATACGCGTTGCCGTAACCGGCAGACGTAATACACCGGATTTATATGAGATTATGCAAGTTCTCGGTTATGATGAGGTTATGGCGAGAATCGATACAGCAAAGGAAAATTTGAAATAAGAGGTAGGATTATGGAAGAAGTTGTAAGCAAGAATTTTATAGAAGAAGCGATTGAAAAGGACTTGGCGGACGGAGTTTATTCCAATATACAAACAAGATTTCCGCCCGAACCTAACGGATATCTGCATATAGGGCATGCAAAAGCAATATGCATTGACTTCGGAAATGCCGAAAAGTACGGAGGTACATGCAATCTCAGATTGGACGATACAAATCCGTCAAAAGAGGATACCGAGTACGTTGATGCCATAGAAGAAGATATTAAGTGGCTGGGCTTTAAGTGGGACAAGGAGCTTTATGCATCGGATTATTTTGACGATATTTACGAATGTGCAATAAAGCTTATTAAGAACGGAAAGGCATATGTGGATGACCTTTCCGCCGACGAAATACGCGAGTACCGAGGAAGCTTACTTGAGCCGGGAAAGGAAAGCCCGTACAGAAACAGAGGTGTTGAAGAAAACCTTGAACTTTTTGAAAGAATGACAAAGGGTGAATTTGAAAACGGAGCAAGAGTGCTCCGTGCGAAAATCGATATGGCTTCACCCAACCTTAATATGAGAGACCCGATTATTTACAGAATTATGCATCAGAATCACCACAGAACGGGAGATAAGTGGTGTGTATATCCGATGTACGATTTTGCTCACCCGATTTCGGATACGGTGGAGGGGGTTACACATTCTCTTTGTTCATTGGAATTTGAGGACCATAGACCGCTTTATGATTGGTTCTTAAAAGAGCTTGGATTTGAAAAGCCTTCACGCCAAATTGAATTTGCGAGAATGAATTTGAATTATACCCTTACAAGCAAAAGAAAATGCTTAAAGCTTGTAAATGACGGAATCGTTTCGGGATGGGATGACCCGAGAATGGGAACTCTTTGCGGAATGAGAAGAAGAGGATATACTCCTGCGGCGATACGTGATTTCTGCGAGCGCATAGGTGTGGCAAAGGCAAACAGTGTAATCGATTTTTCATTGCTTGAGTTCTGTGTACGTGAGGATCTTAACAATATTGCACCGCGCGCTATGGCGGTTCTTCGCCCGATTAAGCTTGTAATTGACAATTATCCCGAAGGACAGGTTGAAGATATTGAGGTTGAAATTAACCCGCAGATGCCTGAACTGGGAACAAGAACGGTTGAATTTTCCAAAAATCTTTGGGTTGAAGAGGATGATTTTATGGAAGAGGCACCGAAAAAATATTTCAGAATGTCAATCGGCAAGGAGGTACGCTTAAAGGGTGCGTACTATGTAACCGCAACTTCATGCGTTAAGGATGAAAACGGAAGAGTGACGGAAATTCATGCGGAATATGACCCGCAGACAAAAGGCGGAGATTCGCCCGACGGCAGAAAGGTTAAGGGCACGATTCACTGGGTTTGCTGTGAGCATGCGGTGGATGCCGACGTAAATCTTTATGAAAGACTCTTTAATGTGGAAAATCCGTCGGATGAGAGCAAGGTCGGAAGCTTTGTGGAAAATCTTAATCCGGAATCGGTTGTAACGCTTGCCGGATGCAAGCTTGAGAGCAATCTTGCCAATGTACAGCCCGGGGATAAATTCCAGTTCCTGCGCCAGGGTTATTTCTGCGTTGATAAGGATTCGTCACCGGAAAAAATAATAATCAACAGGACGGTTGCGCTGAAAGACAGCTGGGCAAAAATCAACAAATGATGGAAAGAGGGAGTTTATTATGAATTTCGAAAAATACATGACCGAGCGTGCAAAACCGCTTAAGGCATCGGGAATACGTGAAATGTTCAAGCTGATGGCAGACCCGTCGGTTATTTCGCTCGCGGGAGGTTCTCCCGCTCCTGAACTTTTTCCGAATGAGGAGCTTGCCGAGATAGCTGCGGATATTCTTAAAAACAACGGAAACCAGGCATTGGCATACGGAACGACAGACGGATATGCGCCGCTTAAGGATGAACTTTTGAAAAGAGCCGACAAGGTGGGAGCGGTAAGGAAAAATGATAAAATCATCATCACAACCGGCGGACAGCAGGGGCTTGACCTTGCGGCGAGAGTAGTGGTTGAAGATAATGAGAATATCATTGTTGAAGCACCGAGCTTTGTGGGAACATTGAATTCTTTAAGAAGTGTCCGCGCAAATCTCATAGGTGTTCCTATGGAGCAGGACGGAATGAATATGGAAAAGCTGGAGGAAACCCTTAAAAACAACAAGGTTAAGCTGATATATACCATTCCGAATTTCCAAAATCCGACCGGTATTACCATGTCGCTTGAAAAGCGTAAAAAAATACTTGAGCTTGCCAAAAAGTATGATTGCCTGATTATGGAGGATAACCCATACGGCGATTTGCGCTTTGACGGCGAAAGCGTACCTACAATAAAATCATTGGATGATGAGGGAAGAGTAATTTATGTAAGCTCAATGTCCAAAATTCTCTCACCGGGACTTCGCGTGGGATACATTGTGTGTGCGGCGGAGCTTTGCGACAAAATCGAAATAATGAAGCAGGTAAATGACGTGCATACACCGTGCCTTACTCAGATGATAGCCTGTGAATTTTTGAAGAGATACAATATTGATGAATACATAAAAAGGGCATGTGACGTTTACGGCAGAAAATGCCGCTTTATGCTGGAATGTATCGATAAATATTTTCCGAAGATTCAGGGACTTGAATGGACAAGACCGCAAGGTGGATTGTTCATATTGGTTACCTGCCCGGAGAATATCGATGCGGCGGAACTGTCAATGGATGCAATAAAGGAATACAAGGTTGCTTTTGTGCCGGGCAGTAATTTTGCGACGGATGTTGAGGCGAAAACAAGCTCTTTCAGGTTGAATTATTCAACCATGCCGGAGGACAAAATCGAAGATGGCATAAAAGCGATAGGAGCAATGCTTGCGGAAAAATTAAAATGATACGATTAATGAAAGGGATTTATCATGAACGATAAGAAAACTATTTTTTCCGGAGTTCAGCCCTCCGGAAACATAACGCTCGGAAATTATCTCGGAGCGATAAAAAATTGGGTGGGATTTCAGGATGAATATAATTGTATATATGCCATGATGGACCAGCATGCAATTACGGTGCGCCAAAATCCGCAGGAACTCAGGAAAAGAACGCTTGACCTTTTGAAAATTTATATCGCATGCGGAATCGACCCGGAAAAAAGCTTGCTGTTTGTTCAATCGCAGGTGCCGGCGCATGCTCAGCTTGCATGGGTTCTCAATTGCTATACATATATGGGCGAGCTGTCAAGAATGACGCAGTTTAAGGATAAAAGCTCAAAGCATGCGGATAATATTAATGCCGGACTTTTTACATATCCGGTATTGATGGCGGCGGATATTCTTCTTTACCGCGCAGACCTTGTGCCGGTAGGTAAAGACCAAATGCAGCATATCGAAATAACAAGAGATATCGCTCAGCGATTTAATACGCTATATTGTCAAGAGGGAAATGACGTATTTAAAATCCCCGAGGGTTTTCTGCCTAAGGCGGGGGCAAAGGTAATGAGCCTTAGTGAGCCGACAAAGAAAATGTCAAAGTCGGATGAAAATCCGAAAGCGTATATTTCGCTTTTGGATGATATGAATGTTATTGCAAATAAGATAAAATCCGCCGTAACCGATTCGGAGGGTGTAATAGAATACCGTCCGGAGGATGACACAAAGGCGGGAATAAACAATCTGCTGACAATAATGGCGGCGGTTACCGGAAAGAATGCCGAGGAGGTTGCGGAGGAATACCGCGGAAAGGGATACGGCGACTTCAAAAAGGCGGTTGCCGAGGCTGTTGTAGAGGAAATAAGACCTATAAGAAAAAGATATGACGAACTTTCGGGAGATAAAGCCTATCTTATGGATATTGTGGCAAAGGGAGCGGAAAGCGCGAGTACAATCGCTAACAGAACTCTCTCGCGTATCTATAAGAAAATCGGCTTTGTTATGTAGAGGTACGAAATATGAATACAAAAGAAATTATTTTTTTGGTACTGACCTTTGTTGTTGCCTTTGTGTTCAGCTTTGCCGCAACGCCGTGGGCATATCGTATAGCCTTTAAAATCGGGGCGATAGATGTTCCGAAAGATAAAAGACGTATGCATAAAAAGCCTATTCCGCGATTGGGCGGTCTTGCGATAATTTTGGGCTTCATGGTGGCGATATGCTGTTTCGGAAGAATGAACAGAGAACTTGCCGCAATGCTTATAGGCGCGGCGATTATTGCCGGAATGGGCATCGTGGATGATTGCAAAAATCTTGATGCAAAGCTTAAATTTGCAATTCAGATTATTGCGGCACTGGTGGTAATGATTGGCGGAAACATACGCATAACGGTTTTTACCAATCCGAATATTTTTTCGGACAATCCGTATATTGTGCTTCCGTGGTGGCTGTCCGGAATGGTTACGATTGTATGGATGGTATTCATCACGAATGCGGTTAATTTTATTGACGGCTTGGACGGACTTGCGGCGGGGGTTTCGGCAATAATGTCGGTGAGTTTGGTGTTTGTCGCAATCCGCGTGGGGGAATATTACGTTGCTGTTTTGGGACTTGCGGTAATGGGAGCTTGCCTCGGATTTTTGCCGTTTAACTTTAATCCGGCAAGGATTTTCATGGGAGATACCGGCTCAACATTTTTGGGATTTATATTAGCCACAATGTCTATACAAGGAGCATTTAAGAGCTATGCGGTTATTGCCTTTGCGGTGCCGCTTCTGATATTGGGACTTCCGTTGTTTGATGCCCTGTTTGCGATGATACGCAGGATTTATCACGGAAAAAGTCCGATGACGGCGGACAGAGGTCACTTGCATCACCGATTGATAGATATGGGATTTTCACAAAAGCAGACGGTATTTATTCTGTATGCCATAAGCGGTGTTTTGGGAATCACTGCCGTTGTTTTGGCGGAGAGCGGAACAATACGCGCGCTGATTTTGCTTATATGCGTGTTGATATTCCTGCTGATAACCGGAATGCTTCATAAAAATCCCCTGACCGAGGAGGATGCTCGGGATGAACTCAAATAAAACAGAAAATCAAGTATGCGGCGGGTGCAAAAAATGCATCCGCTTTTTGGTATGAGTAATTTCTTAATAAACTGTTAAGCTTTTGTGAAGTTTAAAAAAAGATATTGACACATTCAGTGTCAATAAATATAATAATGGTGTAATATTATTTTACGGAGGATAAAATGGAAAGAAAAAAGATTTTTTTCGAAAAAAGGGAAAAAAGAACCGATTTGGAAAATATATTTTCAAAAATGGGTCAGTTCAATGAGTTTATGATGATGTACTCATCGGCAATAAAAGAAGTAAAGACGAAATTTGAAATCTTAAATGATGATTTATCGGTTACCTATAACCGAAATCCGATAGAAATGATAAAATCCAGAATAAAAAGCCCTGAAAGCATTTATGAAAAAATGCAGAGAAAGGGTCTGGAAATGAATATGAATTCCTTGATTTACTATATTGAGGATGTTGCGGGGATAAGGGTTATATGTTCGTTTATCGATGATATTTACGAGGTTGCGAACATGCTGATTTCCCAGGACGATATAACACTGGTGAGCGTTAAGGATTACATAAAAAATCCGAAACCGAACGGATACAGAAGCTATCATATGATTGTGGAGGTTCCGGTATTTTTTGCAAATCGCAGACAGAATATGAAAGTAGAAGTCCAACTTAGAACAATTGCCATGGATTTTTGGGCAAGCCTTGAGCATGATATGAAATACAAAAAAACAATTGAAGGTTCGGATGCAATTGTAAAAGAACTGAAAAGCTGTGCGGACAGCATTGCGGAACTTGACAGGAGAATGCAGGAAATTAACTGTACCATTGAAGAGCTCGGAACGGGAGAAGACAAGAGAGCATAGGCTGTGCCGAGGTAAAGGGACTGTAAGGATTGTGCTTTAAGTTATCCCCCAAAGTGCGGAGAAATTTTCCGGCTTTGGGGGTGCTTAATTTTACAGGTCCCTTTTTCGGCGGGGACGCGGGCGGCAATATGAGGGAATTTAAAGCTCTGCCTCCGATTTTCGCCCCGAGGTCATGTACGAATTCCGTTAAGGAAACAATTGTGTCGTCAGCACGTTAGTTGTTGCACATACATGTAACGATTACGATGATGATAAGAACCCACAAAATCATATCAAAATCAAAATTGGCACAACCTTTGTTGCATCCGCATCCACATTCGCCCATGATATAAGCCTCCTTTCGGTTTCGGTCTGTCGACCGTTGTAGTATATACTATGTTTTTTTATAAGATTTGGTAGCTTGTATTGAATTTTTTTTTATTTTGGTGTATAATGAGTTTAATACTGAAACGATTAGGTTCAGCGATATAAATTTCATACGAGATTTTCGATATGCCTTTCGGCTCGATATGTGCCGGAAACGCTCGGATATATTGCCTTGCAGAAATGATATATCATATTGAATTTTGAGCGATAGCGAAAAAAATATATCGATTCTGCGAAGTAAAAATATCGGGTGGGCGGAGCATGCATATCGACAAAAATATGACATCCGAAGTATGCACCGATTTTATAATAAAATTCGAAGGGAGAAGGGAATGGAACAAAGTAAGATTTTAAGAATAAACGAGCTGGCAAAAAAGTCAAAGCTTGAAGGACTCACGGACGCGGAAAAGGCGGAGCAGAAATCTTTGCGGGAGGAATACCTTGCGGCGGTGAGAAGAAATATGCGTGCGACACTTGACAGCATCGAAATTGTCGACAAAAAATAAATTTGTTAATAAACGTGAAATTATACGCCTTATCTGTCCGCGGTAAGGGTGTGCGTATAAAATAATATAACATTTGCGGACGGAAAGGCTATGGAATTAAAATGAAAGCATTGGTAAAGGAAATTTACAGGAACACTGAAAAGTTTGACGGACAGGTTGTAACCGTGTCGGGGTGGGTGAGGAATATTCGCGCATCAAAGAGTTTTGGATTTATTGAGTTAAATGACGGAAGTTTTTTCAAGAGTGTTCAGATAGTAATTGAAGAAAATCTTGATAACTTTGACAAGCTCACACATTTGAACATTGCGGCGGCAATTACGGTAACGGGAAAGCTGGTGCTTACGCCCGAGGCAAAACAGCCATTTGAGATAAAGGCTGAGGAGGTTGTGATTGACGGATTTTCCACTCCGGATTATCCTATTCAAAATAAACGTCATACATTTGAGTATTTGAGAACTCAGTGCCACTTGCGCCCGAGAACAAACACATTCAGTGCTGTTTTTCGTGTACGCTCCATGATTGCATATGCGATACACCGGTTTTTCCAGGACAGAGGCTTTGTTTACGTTCACACACCGATTATTACCACGAGCGATTGCGAGGGTGCGGGCGAAATGTTCCAGGTGACAACGATGGATATGGAAAATGTGCCAAAAAATGATGAGAACGGTGTGGATTATTCAAAGGACTTTTTTGCAAAGCCCGCGAATCTTACCGTTTCGGGTCAGCTGAATGTTGAAACCTATTGTATGGCGTTCAGAAATGTATATACTTTCGGGCCGACTTTCAGAGCGGAAAATTCAAACACAACCCGTCATGCGGCGGAATTCTGGATGATTGAGCCGGAAATCGCTTTTGCCGACCTTGCTGATGATATGGATTTGGCGGAGGATATGATTAAGTATATAATCAATTACTGTCTTGAAAATGCGCCGGAGGAAATGGCGTTCTTCAATCAGTTTATCGATAAGGGTCTTTTGGACAGACTTAACAACGTTGTATCAAACGAATTCGCGCGAGTTACTTATACCGAAGCAATCGAGATTCTTAAGAAGAATAACGATAAATTCGATTACAGGGTTGAGTGGGGATGCGATTTGCAGACAGAGCATGAAAGATTTTTGACCGAGCAGGTATTTAAAAAACCTGTCTTTGTAACGGATTATCCGAAGGAAATCAAGGCTTTCTATATGAAGCTGAATGATGACGGCAAAACTGTTGCCGCATGCGACCTGCTCGTGCCGGGAATAGGTGAAATAATAGGCGGAAGCCAAAGAGAAGAAAACTATGATGTTTTAAAAGCGAGAATGGAAGAATGCGGACTTAATCCTGAGGATTACGGATTCTATCTTGACTTAAGAAAGTACGGAACCAACAAGCATGCGGGATTCGGTCTCGGTTTTGAAAGAGCCGTTATGTACATCACCGGCATGCAGAATATCCGCGATGTGCTTCCATTCCCGAGAACTGTCGGAACGGCGGAATTTTAATTGATTGAATATTGCGGAAAATAAAGGGTGATACCGATGAAAATTGTTTTGATTATACTGATTGCTTTGGCGGTGTTTGGGATTTATAAACTGGTACCGTGGTTTTTTGCCGCAAAGAGCGGTTCGGCATATGCTGAGGGCGACACGGCGGCGGCACTTGAGTATGCCGAAAAAGCGATTAAGTTCTCCGGCGGCTGTGACAAAAAAATGCAATATGCGCTTTTGCTTATGCGTGCGGGAAAATTTTCCGAGGCGGAGCAGGTGTTAAATGAGATTATTTTGTACTCAGCAGCAAAGCAGAATGAAAAAATGGATGCGAAAATTTACCGTTGTATGGTATATGCAAAAACCGGAAGAGGTGCGGAAGCATTGGAGGACACCGAGGAAATTTTCGAAGTATATAAAAATACCACGGTTTACGGCATGCTTGCTTATCTGCGCCAGCTTTCGGGGGATTCTGCTCTTGAGTTGTGTGAGGAAGCGTATGAATATAATGCGGATGACCGCGATATATGCGATAATCTCGCCGTTGCATACATAAGAAGTGGAAAGTTTTCCGAGGCGGAAAAGCTTACCGATTCTCTGCGTGCAAAATTCCCGAAATTTATTGAGGGATTTTATCATTCCGCGGTGGTTGCGGCAAAAAAAGGCGACAAGCAATCGGCACTGGAATATATTTCCGAAATTGACAATTGCAGAAGAAACATGATGACAACGGTTTCTGAGGACGAAATTTCGGAACTGAAGAAAGAGGTTATGGCACTGTAGGATGCGGAAAGGGTTAATAAATGCTTGAATTCAGATATATTTTCGGAGAAAACGGATACAAGATTGCGGAAGCTACCCGCAAAAGCATATTCTGCGATGAGCTTGGAATGGCGGAAATACGTGACGGTCTGGACGATAGATCCTATCACTTTATCGGATATGAACGCATAGAGCAGATTGCAAGTGCAAGATTGACCGAATCGGATGAAAAAAATCATATCGTTTCATATGTCGCTGTGCGCAAAGATTACCGCAGGCAGTTTGTGGGCGACCTTATTATGCGCGCGCTTGCCGATAAGGTAAAAAGAATGGGCGGCAAGAGGATTTCTCTTACGGCATGTGCGGATGTAAAGGGATTTTTTGAGTTCGAGGGATATGAGCAGGTCGGAGAAGCTTTTTTTGAAAACGGAAGAGAGTGTATTAAAATGGAAAAGGATTTAACAAAGCAGACAGAAAGCTTGTGCGGGTGCGGAAGATGAGCCGCCCGTTGGCAGACAGACTGCGACCGGAAAGCTTGGATGACGTGGTCGGACAGAGACATTTAATCGGCGAGGATGGGATTTTAAGAAGAATTATTAATTCGGAAGAGGTTCCGAATATGATTTTTTACGGGCCGAGCGGCATAGGTAAAACAACAGTGGCAAACATCATTGCTAAAAAAACGGGGAAAACCTTGCATCGACTTAATGCGACATCGGCATCGGTGGCGGATATAAAAGATATAATAAATTCCCTGGACACTTTCCTTGCTTCGAATGGAGTGCTTTTGTATTTGGATGAGATACAGCATTTCAATAAGAAACAACAACAATCTCTGTTGGAATTTATGGAAAACGGGAAGATTACATTAATAGCCAGCACGACGGAAAATCCGTATTTTTACGTATATAATGCGGTTTTGTCCAGAAGTGTCGTGTTCGAATTTTTGCCGCTTGACGAAATTGATATAAAAAAAGCACTTGAACGCGCAATCGACGAGCTGGAAAAGACGGATTACAAAGATTGTAGGATAGAGACGAAGGGTAAGGCTTTGGAGCACATTGCAAGGACGGCGTGCGGAGATGTGAGAAAGGCGCTTAATGTGCTGGAGTTGTGTGTTTTAACGACTGTTCCTGATGAAAATTACGTTATGGAAATAACCGAGGAAATGGCAGAGGCGGCAACACAGAAAAAAGTGCTTCGGTATGATAAAGACGGGGACAGTCACTATGACGTGCTGAGTGCATTTCAGAAGTCGGTGCGTGGTTCGGACCCGGATGCGGCGGTGTATTATCTCGCAAAAATTCTTTCGGCGGGGGATATGATAAGCGCATGTCGCAGAATGTTGGTAATTGCATCCGAGGATATCGGGCTTGCGTATCCTCAGGCGATAAGCATAACAAAAGCATGCGTGGATTCCGCAATGCAACTGGGTATGCCTGAGGCACGTATTCCGCTTGCCGAAGCGGTTATTATGCTGGCAAACGCGCCTAAGTCGAATTCGGCAATCAATGCGATTGATGCGGCGATGAATGATATTGCGACAATCGATACCGGCAATATTCCGTCTCATCTGCGCGATTCTCATTACGCGGGAGCGGAAAAAATGAATCACGGAATAGGATATAAATATCCTCATATATATCCTATGCATTATGTTAAACAACAGTATTTACCGGATGCGGTAAGGGACAGAAATTACTATGAGTACGGTGACAACAAAATAGAAAGATTAAACAAGGAATATTGGGATAAGGTAAAGGAGAATTCCTGATGAGAGACGGATTTGTACAGGTTTGCGCAGCGGCACCGGAGGTAAAGGTTGCGGATTGCGGCTTTAACGCGGCAAAAATAATTGAATATATTGAAGAAGCGCATGAAAGCGGAGCTAAGCTGGTGGTTTTTCCGGAGCTTTGCGTTACGGGATATACTTGTGGTGACTTATTCTTTCAGCAGGCTTTGCTGGAGGAGGCGGAACGTGCGGTTGCGGAAATTGCCGAGGGTGCGCGAAGTTGGGATATAATATCGGTTATCGGAGTTCCGGCGATAATTGAACAAAAAATTTACAATTGTGCGGCGGTAGTGTACCGCGGTCGGGTAATTGCGCTTATTCCGAAAACGTTTTTACCCAACTATAATGAATTTTACGAAGCGAGATATTTCGCCGAGGCACAGCCGGGAGTTCGGGAGGTCAAAATTTTCGGACAGGATGTACCTTTCGGAACAAATATTATTGTGAGAGATAAAAATATCAAAAATTTCGCACTTGCGGCAGAAATATGCGAGGATTTGTGGACGGTTTCGCCACCGTCATGTCGCCATGCCGCATCCGGTGCTACCGTTATAGCAAATTTGTCTGCGGGAAATGAAATTATAGGAAAGAGTACATACAGAAAAAATCTTGTGAGCATGCAATCCGCAAAGTTGTTTGCGGGGTATGTGTATGCGAGTGCGGGAGAGGGAGAATCCACTACCGATGCGGTATACGGCGGCGATTGTTTGATTTGCGAAAACGGACACCTTTTGGCAAGAAAAAAGATTTTTTCGAGCGAAATGATTTTTTCGGAAATTGATGTTGACGCCCTTGCACACGACAGGAGAAGAACAACCACATTCCGAACAGAAAACCTTGATGAATATCGGACTATATATACTGAGCTTGAAGTGGGTGAGACGGCATTGACAAGACATATCGACAGGCTACCGTTTGTTCCGCATACGGCGGAGAACGATTGCTTTGAAGAGGTGTTATCAATTCAGGCGAACGGGCTGAAAAAAAGATTGGAACATACCGGGGCGAAAACCGCGGTTATAGGCATATCCGGCGGATTGGATTCGACGTTGGCACTTTTGGTCACGGCAAGAGCTTTTGATTTGGCGGGAATTGACCGCAAAAATATAATTGCGGTAACAATGCCATGTTTCGGCACAACATCACGTACATATAACAACGCAACGGTAATGTCCGAGTGTATGGGGGCGGAGCTGCGCGAGGTAAATATCCGCGACGCGGTTTTACGGCATTTTAAGGATATAGGACATGATGAAAATGTATATGATGTAACTTTTGAAAATTCACAGGCGAGGGAAAGAACCCAAGTTTTGATGGATATTGCCAATAAAAACGGCGGACTTGTAATAGGAACCGGGGATATGTCGGAACTGGCACTGGGCTGGGCGACCTACAACGGTGACCATATGTCGATGTACGGTGTAAATTCCGGAGTGCCGAAAACGCTTATCAGGTATTTGGTTGAGTATGAGGCGCAAAAATGTGAGAATACCGAATTGAAAAATGCATTGGAAGATATATTGGATACGCCGGTGAGCCCTGAACTGCTTCCTCCACAGGATGGGGAAATTTCACAAAAAACGGAGCAATTTGTGGGGCCGTATATTTTGCACGATTTCTTTATGTATTACATACTGAGATATGGTTTTTCACCCAAAAAGATATTCAGGTTGGCAAGACATGCATTTGATGGTGAGTTTGGCGATGATGAAATAATAAAGTGGATGAAAAGCTTTTACAGAAGATTTTTTTCACAACAATTTAAGCGTTCATGTATACCGGACGGCCCGAAAGTGGGCAGTGTGGCACTTTCGCCGAGGGGGGATTGGCGGATGCCGAGCGATGCGTCGGCACGTGTGTGGCTGGATGAAATCGACACGATATTGTGAATATGCATAAAACAAGACGAAAATGTGCGGCTTGTAAGTACAAATTGCACATTTTTTAAAAACAAAATAAAAACTTTCGCAAAAAGTATTGACAAGTGTAGCGGAATGTGGTAAGATAAGCAA
>CAYMBZ010000040.1:0-14181 GCA_964388835.1 uncultured Lachnospiraceae bacterium | reverse complement strand
GAGTGTAGGTTAAATCCGAAAATGAAATACCACTCGCTATGCGGGTTTATTATGCACAAAATATACAGGTTTACCCGGATGGCAATTTTAAGCGGGAAAAGCGGCTCCCAAAATAAATTTGGAAGCCGAATATTGTAATATTGTTTATTGATTTTTACGATTTTCGCCTTCTGTTTTTATTATGATGTAGACTATGCCGGCAAAAGCCGTAATAAACGCTTTTAAGCCGTTCATTCATGAAAGCTGTTTAAGAAATCCGACTGCAACTCGGTCATTTTCACATAAATCTTTAATTACTTCAACGTCGCGGAAGCTTTTTTGCATGAGCTTTGAAACGGAGACGCCTTGATTATATCCGATTTCAAATATAAGCATGCCTCCGGGGTTTAAAATAAGCGGCGCAATATCACAAATTCTGCGGTAGAACACCAGCCCGTCAGCACCGCCGTCCAGTGCAAGGCGCGGCTCAAAATCTTTGACGCATGTGTCGAGAGATTCAATTACATCACTTTCTATGTAAGGCGGATTTGAGGTTATGATATCGTATTTTCCGCAGGGGATTTCGGTTAAAATATCAAGCTTTTCAAAAGCTGCACGTTCCGAAAGACGTAATTTTTCACTGTTACTCTCGGCAATTTTTACGGCTTTTTCACTTATATCCACACCGCGCACATATGTACGCTTGTTGTAGTATGCAATGCTGAGCGGTATACAACCTGTGCCCGTGCCGATATCCAAAAGCGAGAAACCGCGGTTTTTCATATGTTCAATGACGTATTCCGTCAAAGTTTCGGTATCGGGGCGGGGGATAAGCACGTCCTCCGTAACGGCAAATTCAAGGGACATAAACTCCTGCGTTCCCAAAATGTATTGTAGCGGTTCACCGGATACTCGACGTGCGGTAAGCGAGGAAAGGAATTCGGCTTTTTTCGGGTCTGCCGTTTTGTCATGCATGAGCACAAGCTCGGTTGCGGAGAGGGAAAAAGCATGACGGACAAGGCAGTGCGCTTCAAAAATCGGATTATCATTGCCGCTTTCGCGTAAATATTGAATTGTATTATATAAAAGTTCCTTAATTACCATTTATCCGATTCCCTGTCCTCCGGGATTACAGCATTGATTGAAGCGATTGCAACCTCAATCTGACTATCGTCCGGTTCACACGTTGTAAGCCGCTGAAGCCACAAACCGGGCTTGGTGAGCAGTTTTACAACAGAGTTAGCACTGCGCCCCGCGAGCTTAATTATCTCGTATGAAACACCGGCAACTACCGGAAGTAGAAGAAGGCGCGTTCCCATACGCAAAAGCAGACGTTCAATTGCGGAGTAGCTGTCCTGCGTAAATTTCGGCAGAAGCGCATAAAGTATTATGCTGACAATCATAACAAAAAGGAGAAAACTGGTGCCGCATCTGGGATGAAAGCGGGTATGCTTTTTTACGTTTTCCACGGTCAGCTCCTCTCCCGCTTCATAGCAGGCGATGGTTTTATGCTCTGCGCCGTGATATTCGAATACTCGGCGGATATCCTCCATTTTTGATACCAAAAACATATAGGTAAGGAAAATAATCATTTTCACAATACCCTCAGTAGTGCCGATAAATGCGCTTGTGGAAGAAAAATCCGCAAGTGAGGTTTTGCCGAGAAGCCACTGCAAGCCTTGTGTAACAGCGGTCGGCAAAAGAATAAAAAGACCGACACTCATAACTAAGGAAAGTGCGATTGCGACATAGATTACTATATCCTTTATTTTATCGCCAAGCTTATCTTCAAGCCATTTGTCGAACTTGCTCTCGGAAGCCTCATCATCCTCAATATCCATAAATTCGGCGGAAAACATAAGTGCTTTCATACCGACAATAAGGCTGTCGATAAAATTCACACATCCGCGTACAATCGGCAGACGGAAAAATTTGTTCCGCTTTTTTGTTCCGTTTTCTTCTATTTTACATTCAATCTCCTTGTCCGGCTTGCGCACAGCTATAGCTGTTTTGAAGGGCCCTCTCATCATTACTCCTTCGATGATTGCCTGACCTCCGATTGATGTCATATGCTTTTCTGTATTCACGTATATATCACCTCATATTATATTATAAACCCAAAACACTTTTTTTGCAATAGTGAAAGAAGATATATTTTGATTTTAAAAAAAATGTAAAAACAAGCGGCAAAATATTCTGCCGCTTGTAAGTTTAAAATCATCTCTTGATTTTTTTCGTGGTAGTTTTTTCGAATTCCGAGGCGCGGAATTTGATCTTGCGGATTTGCTTATATACCGCAACTGACGGGTTAAGCATCGTCTTTATATTTTCGGTAATGGCGTCCTTTTTGGTAATATCCTCGGAATAAATTTCAGCCGTTATATATCCGTCTTCAGCATAAACCAGAACTTCATCAACGCCCTCTATGTTTCCGATAAGATATTCAAGTTCCTCGGGATAAACGTTCTTGCCGTTTTCGAGAATGATAAGGTTTTTCTTTCTGCCGGTAATATATACAAAGCCGTCCTCATCAACCTTGCCGATATCTCCGGTTCTGAACCAGCCGTCCTCGGTAAAGGCTTCGGCATTTGCTTCCGGGTTATTGTAATATCCGAGCATTACGATATCACCTTTGACGCAGATTTCGCCCTCGCCGTCCTCGTTATTATTTATGGTTTTAACACTGACGGTATTGACATGCTGACCTACACTGCCCGGTTTAACCCATTTATCTCGGTTGATTGATACAATCGGGGAACATTCGGAAATTCCGTAGCCGTTAATAATTTTAATTCCGATATCGTCAAAAGCCTTAATCATTTCATTTGAAACGGGCGCGCCGCCGGTAATAATCATTTCGAGATTGCCGCCGAATGCGTCTATAACCGATTTAAACAGCTTTTTACGCATATCTATTCCGAGCTTGCGCATGGCGTTGCTGGTCTTGATAAGAGCCTTTAATGCCTTGTCTTTGCCGCTCTTTTTTGCGTTTTTCCAGATACCTTTATAGAAGCTGTCAATAAAAAGTGGAACAACCGAAATGTGGCTCGGTTTTGCAAGATTTATGTCCCTGAGTACATATTTAAGGCTGTCGTTCAAATAAACCGGTGAGCCTATATGAAGCTGACAGAGCACGCATGCCATAAATCCGAAAGTGTGGTTAAAGGGAAGAACCGCAACTGTACCCTTTGTAATGCGCAAAGTTTCCAATGAGCGAATCATATCGGATATCAAATTGCGCTGGCAGAGCATTACGCCTTTCGGCGTTCCGGTTGTGCCTGAGGTATAGATAATAGAACAAGGAGCCTCAACATCTATCTCATTTTCCAAAATTCCTGTTTCCGAAAGCAGTGCGGCACCCTTTTCAACAGCGGCGCCAAAGTTTGAAAGGCAGAGGCTGTGATTGAGTTCACCTTCGGAAAATTCCTCCGTAAGCGCGGATTTCTTCTCGGAATAAACAAGCATACCAGCATCACAGGCGCGGTAGAGAACCGCCGCTTCCGTGGGTTTTAATTCCTTGTCAAGGGGAACGATAACGTTTGAACCGATAACAGCGGCAAGATATGTTATAATCCATTCATAGCTGTTTTCGGCATAAAGTGCGATTTTTGTGTTTTTAACACCTATGCTGTAGAAGTAAGAAGCAAGCGCAAATGTATCATTTTTAACCTGCTTGTAGGTTTTGTTTATTTGTTCCTTGTCTTTGGTATACCAAAATGCGGTTTTGTCAGCGTATTTTTCGCTGACATGCTCCAGCATTTCCTTAATATCGCGTACATGTTTAACCTTGTTGTAAGGATATTCTTTTCCCATATAAATATCTCCTTCCGTATTTTAAGTGTAATTTTATAATTCTTCACCGGACATTTTTGCCGCCTGGTCCGCTGTTATGAGCGCATCGATTAATTCGTCGAGAGCTCCGTTCAGGATTTGTTCAAGCTTATAAAGCGTAAGATTTATTCTGTGGTCGGTTACGCGGCTTTGCGGGTAGTTGTATGTGCGTATTCGTTCACTGCGGTCACCGGAGCCGATTTGTGATTTTCGTTCATCTGCAATTTGTGAATGGCGCTGTGCTTCCATTTCCTCATAAATGCGTGAACGTAGGATTTTCATTGCCTTGTCCTTGTTTTTAAATTGCGATTTCTCGTCCTGACAGGAAACTACAATACCTGTCGGCAGGTGAGTTATGCGCACCGCTGAGTCGGTGGTGTTTACGCACTGACCGCCCGGACCTCCGGCACGGAATACATCGATTCGTAGGTCATTTTGGTTGATGTCCACTTCGACTTCTTCAACCTCGGGAAGAACCGCAACAGTTGCCGCAGAAGTCTGTATTCTACCCTGTGATTCGGTGGAGGGAACACGCTGAACACGGTGGACGCCGCTTTCGAATTTAAATTTTGAATAAGCACCTTGACCTGTGATTGAGAAAGTCACCTCTTTATATCCACCGATATCGGTGGGGTTTGAGGATAGAATTTCTATTTTCCATTGCTTGCTCTCGGCATACATCGTGTACATGCGGAATAAATCTGCGGCAAAAAGTGCCGCTTCTTCGCCGCCGGTGCCGCCTCGGATTTCAATGATAACGTTTTTGTCATCATTCGGGTCTTTTGGCAGTAAAAGAATTTTAAGCTCGCCGGTAACGGCTTCAAGCTTTTCCTCAGAGTCGCCGAGTTCGGCTTTTGCAAGCTCTTCAAGCTCTTTATCTCCGCCGGAGAGTATTTCTTTACATTCCGCAATTGATGCCTTTGCCGCCTTGTATTCACGGTATTTGTCAATAATCGGAGTAAGATCGGAATTTTCCTTGCAATATTTGCGAAATTCCTCTTGATTGCTGACAATATCCGGGTCGGAGAGCTTTTGCGTAACCAGCTCAAAACGTTTTTCAAGTGTTTCTAATTTGTCGAACATAGGTATCTCCTTAAAGTAAAATTGTATCCATAAAGTACAAGCCTTCTCTTGTTTTTAAGGGAAGGCTCATGCTGAATTTTATGCAAGTCTGATGGTTTTTATAATCTGCTTTTCGATAGGTGCATCACTTGAATCCGTTTCACACTCGGCGATTTTATCAACAGAGTCCATTCCGTCCGTAACCTTGCCGAAAGCGGCATACTGACCGTCTAAGTGCGGCGCGTCTTCATGCATGATGAAGAATTGACTTGAAGCGGAATCCGGAACGATTGTGCGCGCCATTGAAAGTACGCCACGGGTGTGTTTCAAATCATTTTTAAATCCGTTTGAAGCAAATTCACCTTTGATAGTTGCGGCATCTATGTGATTTCCTGCGGCATCGTAACCGCCACCTTGAATCATAAAGCCCTTTATAACTCTGTGAAAGATAAGACCGTCAAAGAAATTTCCTTTTATAAGTCTTACAAAGTTTTCAACTGTGTTTGGTGCGATGTCGGGGTAGAGCTCCGCCTTTATAATGTCACCGCAAAGCATTTCAATTTCAATGTTTATCATATTAGTATATTCCTTTCGATGTATTTTTATTCAATAACGTCTATTGTTTTTATAACGACAGGCTCTTTGGGAACATCTGTCATGTTCTGCTCGTATACCTGACCGTTAAATGTCAGATTGCCGGAAACAGAGGAAGTTTCGCAGTTTGCAATTTCGTCCACAACGTCAAGTCCTTCGGTTATTTTTCCGAAAGCGGCATATTGACCGTCTAAGTGGGGAGAATCCTCATGCATGATGAAGAACTGGCTTGATGCCGAGTTAGGCTCAGAGGTTCTTGCCATTGAAAGTACGCCGCGATTGTGCTTCAGGTCGTTTTTAAATCCGTTTGATTCAAATTCGCCGTTGATTGACGCGGTTTCCTTTTGATTGAAGTTGCCATCATAGAAAGTTTCATCATAACCGCCGCCCTGAATCATAAATCCGCTTATAACTCTGTGGAAAACAAGACCGTCAAAAAAGTCTTCGTTTGCAAGCTCAACAAAGTTTTCCACCGTTTTCGGAGCGAGTTTCGGATAAAGCTCAGCTATCATTTCTCTGCCGTCGGTAAGCTCAATTTTAATGTTCACCGTTTCGGAGTATAAATCCGAGGGGTTGTCGATTGAAGGCTTGCAGCCGGCACCTGAAAATAGTGACAACGCAAGCATAAGTCCCAAAATAGTTTTCATAATAAATCTCCTGTTATGCATCTGTATTTTCACCGCTTTCCGTAATTTCTTCTTCCTCTGAATGAGGTGTTGCCGCAATGCTGACAACCTTAACATCCTCGGCGAGCTTCATAACACGCACGCCCTGAGTTTGTCTGCTGTAGGTGCTGATTTCGGCAGTGTGAGTTCGGATAATAACACCGTCCGAAGTAATAATCATAACGTCATCATCATCGGAAACCGCCGCCATACCGGAAACCGCCCCGGTTTTTTCGGTAATCTTGTAGTTATATACACCCTGGCCGCCGCGCGATTGCACCTTGTATTCATCAAATTTTGTCTTTTTACCGTAGCCGTTTTCGGTAATTGTGAGAAGCTGGGCGTTTTCATCGACGGTAACAGCCGATACAACGTAGTCACCGTCTTTTAAGCGTATTCCGCGCACGCCGTGTGCGGTTCTGCCCATGGGACGTACATCATTTTCCGAAAAACGTACCGCCATACCGCGGTGAGTGCCTATCATAAGCTCGTTGCTTCCGTCGGTAATTTTAACGCTGATAAGCTCATCGCCGTCCGCAATATCGATTGCGCGCAAACCGCCGGAACGTATGTTAGCATACGCAAGCAAATCGGTCTTTTTAATTGTACCGAGTTTGGTGACAAAGGTGAGATAATGGTCTTCCTCAAAATCGCCTACAGGAATCATTGCGGTTATCTTTTCATCTGCCTCAAGGGGGAGAAGGTTCACAATAGCTGTACCCTTTGCTTGTCTGCCCGCTTCGGGAATTTGATAAGCCTTTAGATGATATACGATTCCCTTATTCGTAAAGAAGAGAATGTGATTGTGCGTGGAGGTTGTAAATAGGTGTTCCACAAAATCCTCTTCACGAGTGGTCATGCCGGCAATTCCACGTCCGCCTCTGTGCTGTGACTTGTAGGTGTCAACCGGAACGCGCTTGGTGTATCCGGTATGGGTAAGGGTGATTACAACATCCTCTTCCTCAATCAAGTCCTCATCCTCAAGGTCTACAGAGGACATGGAAATCTCAGTGCGGCGCTCATCACCGTATTTTGCTTTGATTTTCAAAAGGTCCTCTTTGACAATTTCAAGAACCTTGCCCTCATTTTCCAAAATATCGCGGAGAGCGGCTATTTTCTCAACCGTTTGAGCGTATTCCGCTTCAATTTTGTCGCGTTCCATTCCGGATAAGCGACCCAACTGCATCTGTACAATAGCGGTTGCCTGAACTTCCGAGAGACTAAACTTTTCGGAAAGTGCAAGCTTTGCATCGCTGATTGATGAAGATTTTCTGATTATGCTGATGACCTCATCGATATTTTCGACAACAATTTTATAGCCCTCCAAAAGGTGAAGTCTTTCCTCAGCCTTTGCAAGGTCAAACGCTGTTCTGCGCTTTATTACGTCCTCTTGATGATGAATGTATGCATCAATCATTTCACGCAAGTTAAGTATTTTCGGCTCTTTATCCACAAGTGCAATCATAATTGCGCCGAAAGTTTCTTGCATTTGCGTATATTTGAAAAGGTTATTTAAAACCACATTGGCATTTGCATCTCGCTTTAAGTCGATAATGAAGTGCATATTTGAGTCGGATTCGTCTCTTGTTGATGCGATTCCGTCAATCTTACCGTCGCGTACAAGCTCGTTGATATGTTTTTCAAGACGTGCTTTGTTTACTTGATAGGGAAGCTCGGACACAACGATTCTTTGTCTGCCATTTGAAAGCTCCTCAATCTCAGCCTTTGCACGCACTATAATTCTGCCCCTGCCTGTTGTATACGCCTTACGGATGCCGCTTTTGCCCATAATAACACCGCCGGTCGGAAAATCCGGACCTTTGATGTAGTTCTGCATGAGCTCATCTATCGTAATCATCGGGTCATCGATTGCTGCCATGATACCGTCAATCGTTTCCGAAAGATTGTGCGGCGGTATGTTGGTAGCCATTCCGACAGCAATACCGGAGGAACCGTTTACCAAAAGGTTTGGAAAACGCGACGGAAGTACGTCAGGTTCCAAAAGTTTGTCGTCATAGTTTGGCACGAAGTCAACCGTTTGCTTTTCTATATCCGACAGCATTTCCGCAGAAAGCTTGGACATTTTCGCCTCGGTATAACGATATGCGGCAGGCGGGTCACCGTCGATAGAACCGAAGTTACCCTTTCCCTGAACAAGCGGATATCTGAGAGAAAAATCCTGGCCCATTCGAACCATTGCATCGTACACCGATGTATCACCGTGAGGATGGTATTTACCGAGCACATCACCGACGGTTGCCGCGGACTTTTTGAAGTCTGATTCATAAAGAAGCCCGGATTCGTACATATCGTAGAGAATACGTCTGTGAACCGGCTTCATACCGTCGCGGACATCGGGAAGTGCACGCGAAACGATAACGCTCATTGCGTAATCGATATATGATTTTTTCATTTCTGAATTGAGTTCAACGTCAACTATTTTTTGGTTGGCAATTGCCTCCATGTCGAGCTCTTTTTCTTTGAATTTTTTAGCCACTTTAAACTTCCTCCCAATCGGAAAAAAATAAGTCTTTATCAACTACATAATTATATCATAAAATACGATAAAAAGCAAGTGTTTCGGCTAAATATACAGCGATTTGAAGCAAAGTTAAAGCAAAAAGTCCGCCTTTTTCGGGGCGGATGGTAAAAAAATGAAAATGCGGGTTATTCGGCAACAAAAACTATGCGCATGTCATCCTTTTTCGGCTTGTCAAAAGTGAGTGGAGAAAAAGCTTCAATACGCGAAAAACCGGCGGATAAAAAAATACGTCGTATTTCATCTTCCGTGTATGCGCGTTGCAGATGTCTTTCGCCGAAACGGCTGTAACTGCCGCCGGATTTGACAAAAAAATTAAGGTACATATCGCTGAGGGCAGTGTTTTTGTGAAATTTATTCTCCCATGCGTAAAAAATATCGTTTCCGTCATGTATAAATGTATTGTCACTGATATAGGATTCAAGCTTGTATCGGCTACTCAGGTCGAAAACAAATATGCCGCCCGGCTCCAAAAAACAGGTTTTTATGCGCTTTGCGATTTTATGGAGAGTGTTTGGATTGATAATGTAATTAAAGCCGTCAATCATACACAAAAAGGCATCACAACCGCCGTAAAGGTCGAGATTTTTTAAGTCTTGCTCCAAAAACATAACATCCAAGCTGTTTTCCGTTGCCTTTTCACGTGCGATGGAGAGCATGTCGAAGGATTTGTCAACTCCTATCATATCATATCCGCGTCGAGCGAGGGGGAGAGTAATATTTCCGGTTCCGCAGGCAAGGTCGCAGACGATATCGGGAGATTTATCGAAAAAATCAAACAAATTTTCGATATAGTCCGCCCAATGTGCGTAATTAACGTCGCTGTTCATAAGAGAATCGTATAAACGTGCAAATTTTGTATAACTGTTCATAATATCACCGAATTTCGTATTTTGTATAACTATTGTACCATTTTATTCTGCGGAAGTAAAGAATAATATTGCAAAAAAATGTAAAAATAGCAGTAAGTTATCGAATTGAGGGGAATTATATGCTTATTTTGGTTATACGAACACTGATTTTGTACATTACGATTGTTGCGAGCGTGCGGATAATGGGGAAGAGGCAGATAGGGGAAATGCAACCCTCCGAGCTGGTGGTGGCGATAATGATTTCCGATTTGGCTTCTGTACCGATGCAATCAATCGATATCCCGCTTTTGGCGGGAGTTGTGCCTGTGCTGACGCTCCTTGTCAGTGAAGTTACTATGTCCTTTATCAGTTTAAAAAGTAAAAAATGCAGAAAATATATTACCGGTGAACCGAGTATTGTGATATATAAGGGACACATAAATGAAGGAGAACTTGAAAAACTCCGATTTAATTTAAATGACCTTTTGGAACAACTCAGATTGTCGGGATGCCCGGATATATCAAAGGTAGAGGTTGCCGTGTTGGAAACAAACGGACAGCTGAGTGTTATTGAAAAACAGAAAAGCGGTGTGTGCGAAATGCCGTTTATGCTGATATCGGACGGGGATATAAATGAAAGTGAGCTTGAGCGTGCTGGAAAGACGATGGAATGGCTTGAGAAGAAAATCGGTGGACAGGAAAAAGAAATATTTTCGGCAGTGCTTGATGGCAACGGAAAATTGCATATACAAAGAAAAGGAGAAAAAGATGTTAGAGGAGGGACACAAAAATGAAAGTTTTTCGCGTGGCAATGGTAATTGCGGCAGTTATTATATGCGGAGGTATTGCTTTTAATATCGGCATTGGCGTTATTTCCTCCGAGATGGAGACGGAGTGCAAAAAAATAACCGAAGCGGTTGAGGAGGGGAGACTTTATGATGCAAACGAGCATGCAAAAGCCCTTGAATCGTATATAAAAAATAAAAAAACGGTTATGGCATCGGTTATCGAGCATAAAACCATAGACGATTTGGAACTGTGCGTTTCCGAGCTTTTGGGATATACCAAGGGTGGAATGAGTGCCGATTCTCTGGTATATTGCTACAGGCTGTCGCATATTATACGGCGCTTGCCGGCAAATTACAGAATTTCACCTCAAAATATTCTTTGAAATTGCTTGCTTTTATTGCTGTAATATAATATAATTATTACAGATACTAAAAAAGGGAGACTTTAAAATGAGCAATACTTATGAATCACCGCTGAATTCGCGGTATGCGTCAAAAGAGATGCAATATATATTTTCACCGGACAAAAAATTTACCACATGGAGAAAGCTTTGGATTGCACTGGCGGAAAGTGAAAAAGAGCTTGGACTTAATATAACCGATGAGCAGATTGCGGAAATGAAGCAGTATGCCGAAGATATCAATTATGATGTTGCAAAGGCGAGAGAGAAAGAGGTTCGTCACGATGTGATGAGTCACGTTTATGCATATGGCGTTCAGTGCCCGAAGGCTAAGCCGATTATCCACCTGGGGGCTACAAGCTGTTATGTAGGGGATAACACCGATATAATAATCATGACCGAAGCTATGGAGCTTATACGCAAAAAACTGATAAATACAATTTCAGTTCTTTCGGATTTTGCAATGAAGAATAAAGATTTGCCTACACTGGCATTTACGCATTTTCAGCCGGCACAGCCGACTACGGTGGGTAAACGCGCGACACTTTGGATTCAAGATTTGCTGATGGATTTGGAGGTTGTGGAAAATCAGCTTTCAAAGGCAAAACTGTTGGGTTCGAAGGGAACAACAGGAACGCAGGCAAGCTTTTTGGAGCTTTTTGACGGCGACCATGAAAAGTGCAAACTGCTTGATAAAAAAATTGCCGAGAAGATGGGATATGATTCCTGCTTTGCGGTAAGCGGTCAGACATATCCGAGAAAGCTGGATTATCAGATGTTGAGCTGTCTTTCGGGAATTGCGCAGAGTGCATATAAGTTCTCAAATGATATAAGACTTCTTCAGCATTTGAAGCAGGTGGAGGAACCCTTTGAAAAATCACAAATTGGTTCATCGGCAATGGCTTACAAGCGTAATCCGATGAGGTCGGAAAGAATAGGCGCGCTTGCGAGATACGTTATAGTGGATGCATTAAATCCGGCAATTACCGCATCAACACAGTGGTTTGAGAGGACTTTGGATGATTCGGCGAATAAGCGAATAAGCGTTCCCGAGGCATTTTTGGCAGTTGATGCGATTTTGTCGCTTTACATAAATGTAGCAGACGGATTGGTGGTTTATCCGAAAGTAATTCATCAGCAGTTTATGCGTGAAATACCCTTTATGGCAACCGAAAATATTATGATGGATGCGGTTAAGCGCGGCGGAGACAGACAGGAGCTGCACGAGAAAATTCGTCGATATTCCATGGAAGC
This sequence comes from uncultured Lachnospiraceae bacterium, assembly GCA_964388835.1. GTDB lineage: Bacteria > Bacillota > Clostridia > UBA1381 > UBA1381 > UBA1738. Next base: position 2,217 of record CAYMBZ010000040.1, on the reverse strand, counting down.
GGGAAAGCGTGTGAAACAAGACGGCGAGGAAAACAACCTGCTTGAGCTGATTGCGGCGGATGAAACTTTCGGTATGACCCTTGATGAGCTTTTGGGTCTTATGAAACCGGAAAACTATATCGGAAGAAGCAATCGTCAAGTGGAGGATTTTGTAAAGGATGAGGTCAAACAGGTACTTGAAAAATATAATTCCGAGCTTGGATTGGATGTTGAGATAAGCGTATAATCGGAATAAAATTCGAAAAACGATATGAAAAAGAATGTTTTTGTATTGGTTATATTTGGCGTGGCGGTGCTTATAGTTTTTTTTCCCTGTCCCATATACGGTTTTTTGGGAATACCATGCTTAACATGCGGTATGACAAGGGCGTGGAGGTGCGCTTTAAAGCTTGATATTGCGGCGGCATTGCGCATGCATCCGCTGTTTTGGGTGTCGCCGATATTTTTACTGCCGTATTTTAGAAAAAAACGCTTTGTAATTTTGGCAATAGTGCTTTTTGCGGCGGTATATGTGTTGCGAATGTTACTGCAATTTCCGAATGAACCGCCGATGAACTATAACTATAACAGCGTATTGGGAGGAATAATAAAATGAGTATAAACTCAAAGGAGCAGATAAAGTGCCCGTCCTGCGGCACAATCCAAGAAATGACGGTTTGGCAATCCATAACCGCGGAGGACAGCACCGATTTAAAAGAGGATTTGTTAAAGGGAAAGGTTAACATGTTTCGATGCACGGAATGTGGTGCCACGGCACTTTTTCCCGAACCGATTTTGTATACCGATTCAAGCAGAAATCTGATGATTTCTTTTTCTCCCACAAATGATGCGGAGGAAAAAGTAAGGCTTTTTGAGGGCATAAAAAAGACATCGCGGGAGTCCGGCGAGCTGAATGAGCTTGAGGATTATAACTTGAGATTTACGACAGCGTACAATGAGCTTTTGGAAAAAATACTGATTTTCGATAACGGTCTTGATGACAAAACCATAGAGGTTTTAAAGCTTCTTGTGCTGATGCAGGAAAGCGACAAGATGGACAATCGGGTATGCATGTTCGGTAAAGCGGACGGAGATATGATTGAATTCATGGTGCAGGATAAAAAGGAGGGTCAGCTTTATACTTCACGTGTGCCGATAGAGACCTATAGAACGGTAAAGCAACAGCTTAAGGAAAGCGGAGTAAAGGATAAGAGCTTTGATTGGGAGATAGTTGACCTTAATTATGCATCGGCGCTTTTAAGAGGAACGAACAATAACGTAGAGTAGGAATAAATGGATAGGAGAAGAAATATGTGGAAACAAAAATTAGGAATTTCGCTTTCAAGCGGATTTGATATGCCAACAACCGTAAACGTAATTAAACTGCTAAAAGAAATAGGCTTTGAAAAGAAATAGGCTTTGATGCAATATCGCCGGAATGGACGGACATGTCAAATTTAGCTACAATTTGCAGAACTGCAAAGGAATGTGACATGGCTGTTCAATCTCTTCATGCAAAATTTGAAGGTTCAGCCGCAATGTGGAGCGGTGAAAAAACTGCATATGAGCCGGCACTTAAAGAATTGCTCGCATCTTTAGAAGGGTGCGTTAAGCACAATATTCCGATTATGGTTGTTCATCCTTGGATCGGATTTGATAATGTATCAGAACCTACAAATGCCGGTTTGGAAAACTATGCGAAATTAGTATCTGAAGCGGAAAAGCACAACATAAAAATTGCTATAGAAAACACTGAGGGTGACGAATATTTATTTGCACTGCTTGAGCATTTTAAAAATTCGCCGCGTGTAGGCTTTTGCTGGGATTCCGGGCATGAAATGTGTTATAATCATTCAATTGATTTACTGCAAAAATACGGTGACAGATTGATTATGACACATCTGAACGACAATTTGGGAATAAAGAATTTCAAGGGAAAGGTATTTTGGACCGATGACTTGCACCTTTTGCCGTATGACGGCGTGGCTGATTGGGACTACAATGTAGAGCGATTAAAAAAATCTACAATGCCGGAATACTTGAATTTTGAGCTAAACATAAATTCTAAACTAAACAGGCACGAAAATGACGTTTATGGGGCAATGACTCATGAACAATATTTTACCGAAGCTTATAAAAGAGCTTGTAAAATAGCATATAAGTTACATAGATAAGCGTAAAAGGAACGCCCTCGAAAGAGGGCGCCCTTGACATGCCACTGATTTTTCGCTATAATGT
>CAYMBZ010000039.1:0-14704 GCA_964388835.1 uncultured Lachnospiraceae bacterium | reverse complement strand
AATTATTAAGATTATATTACCATTTTGGAGTTTACACAAAATACGGGATATACCTATCGTTTCCGCCTGCTTTTCTCCTGTTGCACAACAGATTATTTTACCCAAGTTTCGCTTTTTGTGTGCGTTACGGCAATATGAGTGTTCGTGCTTTACATAACATCGGCGAAGTACCTCATTGAATTATCTTTAATAGGTTATATCAAAGACCTATTCCGTCAAAAGTAGCAAATTAGCAATAAATTCATGCTGAAGCCTCTTTGAATGTGCCTATTTTACGCCATTTTGAGAAAATATTGTAATTTTTTTACAAAATATAAGAAAATTTGTAAAAACTATAGAAAAATTTCAAATTTATGATATACTTATAACATAAACACATTTTATGGAGAGAGACATATGAAAAAACTGCAGAAGAGATATTACATTTTGATATTTGTGGCAGCACTTGCGGTGGGCTTGATTTTGCGAGAGTTCAGTTCCTCTTCGTTTGAAATAATACAAAATTCAACCGCATACGCGCCGGAGAATGAGTACGCGGAAGCGGCAAAGGAAGAAGAGGGCGAGCTTGTTAATATAAATACGGCGGATGTCTATTTGCTGGACACGCTTGACGGTCTCGGAATGAAACTGGCGGAGCGCGTTGTGGAGTACCGAACGAAATACGGGGAGTTTGAAACCATTCAAGATATAATGAAAGTAAGCGGAATCGGTGAAAAGAAATTTGAAGCCATAAAGGATTACATAACCGTTGAATAATTTCCGCGATATGATATATGGAGGAATATAAAAATGAAAATTTTGGTTGTTGATGATGAAAAATTGCTTGTTAAGGGCATTAAATTTAATCTCGAACAGGAGGGATATCAGGTTGTAACCGCTTTTGACGGGGAGGAAGCGGTTAATTTGGCAAAGGACAGCAGTATAAGCTTGATTTTGCTTGATGTAATGCTTCCCAAAATGGATGGACTTACGGTATGCCGCATCATAAGAGGGTTTTCGGATGTTCCGATAATAATGCTTACGGCAAGAAGTGAGGATATCGATAAGATACTGGGACTTGAATACGGTGCGGATGACTATATTACAAAGCCGTTCAACATAAGGGAGGTAACATCGCGTATAAAGGCAATATTAAGACGAACCAATCCGGCGCCGAAGGGAAACAAGGATGTGTTTGTTTCGGGAGATATAACTCTTGATTACAATTTCAGAAGAGTTACGGTAAAGGGAAAGGTTATTGAGCTTACGGGAAAAGAGTTTGATTTGGTGGATTTGTTTGTAAAAAATCCCGAACGGGTATATACAAGGGAAAATTTGCTTGATATTGCCTGGGGGGTTGACTATCCCGGAGATGTGCGAACGGTTGATGTTCATATCAGGCGGCTTCGTGAAAAAATAGAAGAAAATCCGGCAGAGCCGATGTATATTAAGACAAAATGGGGTGTTGGCTATTATTACAAAAAAGATTAAGGACTTTTGCGTGTCCATACGTGTCAGCATGATGGCAACCTATGTTGCCGTTATATTGATATCCATGATATTGCTGAGTATTTACATTATCGGCGCGCTTTCCGAAAATTTATACAATTCCGAGCGGGTCAAGCTTTTTGCAAAGGCAAATATTATTTCCGACCTTATAGAAACCTCGGAGGATATTACCGATGATACGCGTATTAACATAAACAGGATTCTTTCGGGAAGCAATATTAGAAGTATCATTGTGGCGCCGGATTTGCGTGTCTGTCTTGATACAAACGAGGATTCCGACCTTATCGGAAAAGTTGTTATACGAGAGGCGATAAACAAAAGCATACGTGACAAGGAGGAGGCATCCGCAATTACCGCGGCGGATGATGACGGTGCTTCGATAATGTCGGTGGCGGTTCCATTAATTTCGGGCGGAGAAAGCTGTGGTGCCGTGTATCTTGCGGAATCACTTGCCGATGCGGATATGACGATAAGCAATATCCGCAGAAATCTTGTGTTTTTTGCGGTGTTGATAAGTGTGCTGGTGGCAATACTTAGTTTGGGACTATCGCTTATGACAACGTCGCCTATCGATAATTTCATTGCGGTTTCAAAGGAATTTTCGAAGGGAAACTTCAATGTTAAGGCAAAGGAAAAGGGACCAGCAGAACTGGTTGAAATGGCAAAGGCATTAAATTACATGTCGGCGGAACTGGATGATTATGAGGAAAATCGAAAAAAGTTCGTGTCCGATGTTTCCCATGAACTGAAAACCCCGCTTGCAACAATTAAGCTCATTTGTGACAGTATTGTTTCGGCGGACGAGCCGGACCCGTCGATGACACGCGAGTTTTTGGGGGATTTGAGTGATGAGGTGGATAGGCTTACACGTATCGTTGAGAGGCTTTTGACACTGACCAAAATGGATTCCAACAAAAACAATGCATCTTTGTCGCCGGTGGACTTTGTGGTAATGTTATCCGCCGTTATACGAAAGCTTACACCTAATGCGGAGGCAAAAAACATAGTGCTGTACTCGGATTATTTGGTTGAGGCGCTGGCTCCCATGATGCTTGATTATGATAAGATTTGGGAAGCAGTGTACAATATTGTGGATAATGCGATAAAATACACTCCCGAGGGCGGTTTTGTAAAGCTTGGGCTTGAGCTTAAGGGCAAAACTGTTTCGGTAAAGGTGGAGGACAATGGACCGGGAATTCCTGACAGTGATAAGGAACGGATTTTTGACCGATTCTATCGCCTGGACGATTCAAGAGCGCGTGATACCGGAGGAACGGGCTTGGGACTTGCCATTGCGAGAGAAGCGGTGGTGCTTCATGGCGGAGATATTACTGTCAGCGATTCGCCGGAGGGCGGAAGCATTTTCGCCGTAAGCCTGCCTTACTCCGCAAATGAAATTCAGGAAAACGGCGGAGGTGTGGGATATGCACAATAAAAAAATATTTATATTTATTCTTATCCTTGCGGCTATAGGTGTTGTTATTTTCAACTTTGCCGAAAGAGGCGGCGATAACGAGAATGAAGTAACGCTGTACTTTTTTAACCGTGAAGGTACGGCTGTGGTGCCGCTTGAAAGTAAGGTTTCGGCAAAGAAACAAAACGAGCTTTATGATGAGGTGGCGGAAAAGCTTATAAAAGGTCCGAGCGGAAAGGATTATACGCCGATAATGGAAAAGGATGTGGCAGTGAGCAGCATATATAACAACGGCGGAAATTTAACGGTAGACTTTTCCGAAAAATATGCGGAAAGCGGGCTTTTATCGACTTATGCCGTAATAAAAACCTTTTCAAAGTTACCGGGGGTTGAGCGGGTTAAGGTTACCACGGGGGGCAGAAATATCACGGAGAGCACCGAGCTTTCGGATTTTATGTCGGGAGATGAGATAAATACCGAGTCGGACGACGATTCCGCAACCGGAATACGCTTGTATTTTGCGGACAGCGAAAAGAAAAAGCTTGTCGCGGAATACCGAAAAATCAACATTACAGATACTCAGCCCATTGAACAGTATATTGTGACGGAGCTGATAAAGGGCCCGAAAAACGAGAGCAATACAAGGCTTTTGGCATCTAATACCGGAATTGTTTCGGTAGAGACAACGGACGGAACCTGTTACGTTAATTTCAAACAGGATTTCATCGATAAAAATTCGGCATCCGAGGATACCGTAAGGCTGGTTGTATATTCTGTGGTGAATTCGCTTACCGAAAGGGAAAACGTTCATAACGTACAGCTGTTGATTGACGGCAAGAAAACCGAAAAGTTTGCCGGTGTGGATATAAGCGGGTTGCTGGTAAGGAACGAGAATTTAACGGTAAATTGAACCGGATATAAAAATGGTATGCGAAAAAAACACATTTTCTCGGGTTGGCATGACATGAATTGGGTCATGCCCTTTTCCGTGTATAATATCAAAGAGTAATCAGACAGCGTTTTTTGTTTGATAAAAACAATAAAATGCGGCATTTTGATGTTGATTTTTTTACAATTTGACAGTATTGTTTTGCGGTTATTGACCTGCTTTTTTAAATGTGTTAAAATTAAAGAAGATATATTTTATCCGGAGGTAGATAACATGGGAGGATTTTTTGGTGCAGTAAGCAAGCGCAGCGTTATTTCCGATGTCTTTTTCGGGACGGACTACCATTCGCACCTCGGCACTCGCCGCGGCGGTATGGCGGCTTACGATAAGGAAATTGGATTACAGAAGGAGATACATAACATAGAAAATTCTCCTTTCAGAACAAAGTTTGACCGCGTTTTTGATGAAATGCGCGGTGCATCGGCAATCGGTTGCATAAGTGATTACGACCCACAGCCGAAGCTTATTCGTTCAAGGCTCGGAACATATGCGATATGCATGATAGGAATGATTAACAATGCGGATGAGCTGATAGAAAAATATCTTTCGTCATATTGCGGTCATTTTGATGCGATGACGGGAGGAATGGTTAATTCGACAGAGCTTGTTGCGGCACTGATAAATCAAAAGGAAAGTTTCACCGAGGGAATTAAGTTTGCTCAGGATTCGGTTGACGGAACAGCTTCGATTCTTATTTTAAAGGATGACGGAAACTTGATTGCAGCACGCGACCGCATGGGGCGACTTCCAGTATTAATCGGAAAAAATGAGGACGGATATTGTGTAACATTTGAATCATTTGCGGCACAGAAACTAGGTTATGAGATTGACACCGAGCTTACGCCGGGGGAGATTGTTGAAATTTCGAATGAGGAAATCACCCGTCTTGCGTGCGGCGGATGTGATAAAAAGATATGCGCATTTTTGTGGACATATTACGGCTATCCGACATCTACCTACGAGGGTGTGAATGTTGAGGTTATGCGCTGTCGAAACGGCGAAATTATGGCGAGAAACGATAAGGAAGCCAACAATGCCGAGGATGTGGAATATATATGCGGCGTACCGGATTCGGGCACACCGCACGCCATAGGCTATGCAAACAAGAGCGGAAAGCCATTTGTACGTCCGTTCATAAAATATACCCCCACATGGGCAAGAAGCTTTACTCCCACTCATCAGGATGAGCGCAATAAGGTTGCAAAAATGAAGCAGATACCAATACATGAGCTTATTGAGGATAAAAACCTACTGTTTGTGGACGATTCGATTGTGCGTGGAACACAGCTCAAAAAAACCGTAGATTTTCTTTATGAAAACGGCGCAAAATCGGTGCATATGCGCTCTGCATGCCCGCCGATAATGTACAGCTGTAAATATTTGAATTTTTCCCGTGCAACAAGCGAAATGGAGCTTATAACAAGAAGAGTAATAATGGAGATAGAGGGGGAAGAGGGCTTTAAGCATTTGGACGAATACAGCGATTCATCCACCGAGCGCGGTAAAAAAATGCGTTCGGCAATCTGTGAAAAGCTGAATTTCAATTCGCTGGAATTCCAGACTTTGGACGGTGTTGTTGAAGCTATCGGAATTGACCACTGTAAGCTTTGCACCTACTGCTGGGATGGAAAAGAATAAATGAAATGAGCCGCATTCGGAATTTGGAAAAAAAACCAAAATCCGTATACGGCTATTTTGATTACAGAATAATTTTACTGCACAGTGCTATCTTCTTCAAGCTTTCCGTATTTGGCGATGTACCTGTCAAGCTCACTTTGCAGTGATTCAACCTGCTGAGTAAGCTGAGTTATCTGACGTCTCAGCTGTGAAGTTTCGGATGGAGTATAGCCGGCGGCTGTCAAAGAAACATCGCTGTCATCGCGGGTAAGTGAGTAAATTATGCCTGCGGTAATCATGGAAATAATAGTCACAAAAATCACTCTGCGTGAAATTTTTGTATATTCCGACATATGGCTTTCGGCTTTCGAGCTCTTTTTTATTAAAGACACAACGGAAAACCGATTTTTACGGGATGAATGATGGTTGCTGTGATGATGGTGACTACTGCTGTGGTGATAACCGTTGCTGTGATGGTGACTGCTCCCGTGATGGCGGTGATGATGGTGATGCCCGCCGGATTCGGCAGCGGTTGCACCTGTATTTGAATTTTGAGTATTATCCGTCATTTCAAATTCTCCTTTATTTGGTCTCATGTTACATTATACTACATTATTATCGAAAAATAAATAGATAAATGAATTTTTTACCCTTTTTTTTGTGATTTTTTCGATAGCGTAGCGATAAAGCTCAAGCTGGCGGTCATATTTTTCGTGTATTTCGGCGATATCACCGTAGCGGTCGGTTTTATAGTCCACCAGTACGATTTCACCCTCCTCTTCAAAGTAACAATCGATAACGCCTTGAAGCATAATACTTTCATCCTCGGCATTTTCAAGCTCCGGATATATAAATGTTGCGGGCACCGAAAGCTCAAAAGGCTGTTCGCGGTAAACCGTATCACTGTTTAAAATGCGCTTGCCGATATCGGATTGATAAAAGCGCAGAATTTTTTCGGGTTTTATCAAATCAGCCTCGGCGGTGGTCATCACATGCTCGTCAACAAGTGCCGATATTGCAGATAAGATGTATTCCTCATCCATATCCGTTAACGGAACAAGGTTTTGCATTACCTTGTGAAGTGCCGTTCCGTAAAATGTGCCGTCGGGGCGCTTTTCCTTAAGAAATTCCGGCATGGGATTTGCGGAAAGTTCGTGAACCTCTTTTAACTGCGAAACCGAAACCTTTGTTGGGAGAAGTGTGCTTTCCTCATATGGATACTTAAATTCGAGGATGTGTCCGATATCTATGTCGAGTTCGGTTTCTTCCGAGGAATCGGATATGTTTTCGGTATCCAAGAGCGGTATCTCGTTAAAACGGGTTACGGAAAAGTTCCAATTATCGGAGGATTTGGCAACCGGGGCAACCCAATCCATAAAGCCTGAGGCGGAAAGCACATCGGTTGGGAGAAATTCCGCCCGACCGTTTCGCATATATGTCCGCCATTTTTCTTCCGCTCTTTCGCTACCGCTTTTTCCGCTTTTGTCGATGTTGCCGGAGACGGTTCCGATAAAATAAAGCTTTTCTTTGGCACGGGTTAAGGCAACGTAAAGCTTGCGTATTTCCTCAGATGTCTGCTCTGTACCACGAACTTCTTTTGCTACCGATAGCGCCGGAGTCTCACAGCGCAGGCTGTTTTCGGGGTCTGTATATTCCATGGATATTCCGTAGTCTTTGTGAAGTAATACCCGAGATTCATCACTTTTTTTATTAAATCGCTTTGCACCACCGGTTAAAAACACAATCGGGAATTCAAGCCCCTTGCTTTTGTGTATCGTCATAATTCGAACAACGTTATGAGCTTCTCCCAGCTGTTTTGCGGAGGATAGGTCGGTGTCCTTTTCACGGATGTGCTCTATGTATTTGACAAAGTTGAAAAGCCCCTCAAAACCGCCCTTTTCATATTGCTTTGCACGCTCAAAGAGAAGCCGCAAATTTGCCTGTGCCTCTTCACCGCCATGGAGAGCTCCCGAAAAAGCGTAAAAGTCGGTTTCCTCATAAAGCGTCCAAAGAAGCCGGTCAGAGGACATATATCTTGAATATCTGCGCCAACGTGAAAGGTCGGTGCGAATTTTTTTTGCTTTCTCTGCGGTGCGTATAAGCTCTTCGTCGGACAGCTCTCCCGAATCGTAGAGGCGTACCAGCTCATTCATCGCCGCAAAAAATCTGCCTTTTTTACATTTTCTGATTAATACCAGCTCGTCATCCGTAAAGCCGACAATCGGTGAGCGCAGAACCCCCAAAAGCGGAATATCGCAGTAAGGGTTGCATATTGTTTTTAAAAGTGCCAGCATAAGGCGGATTTCGTTTCTTTCGAAATATCCGCTGCTTTCGACAAAGCACTTGATTCCGGCAGCGTTCAGCTCCGCGGTATAGGTTTCCGCAGCTGATTTAAAGGAGGACATGAGGATAACGATATCGCGGTTTTCGACGGTGCGGTAACTTCCGCCGTCAAAAATTGGGAATTTTTCACGCTTGAGCTTGTTTATTTCTGCCGCGACAAGGCGAGCTTCAAGTGCGTGATTGGTGAAATCTTCTTCCTCTTCGTTTTCAAACTCATAATCGGAGGGAGGCGCTTCAATTATATGACATTCCGAAATGTATTTCGGATTTTCCTCTCCGTAGCCTTTGTTTCCGAAATAGAGACACTGGTCGGCATCGTAATCCAGCTCCCCGGCGGATTCGGTCATGATAGCCTTAAAAACATCATTTATACTGTTTAAAACCTCCTTACGGCTTCGGAAATTTTTTGACAGAATAATTTTTTTGTTTGCGGCATCATGCTCGGTGCTGTAGATATCGCTTTTACTTTTGAATATGGTCGGGTCACTGCTTCGGAAACGGTATATACTTTGCTTCATATCGCCAACCATAAAAAGATTGCTTCCGTCGGTAACGTGACGGAAAATTTCCTCCTGCAAAAGGCTGGTGTCCTGATATTCGTCCATAAGGATTTCACTGTATTTTTCCCGCAGTGCGTTTGCAGTATCGGGATTTTCCGAGAGCAAAACCGCGCAAAGCTGTTCCGCATCGTGAAATTCGAGGAGGTTTTTTGCATGCTTTTTCTGCATAAAAATTCTGTCGTATTCCTTTATTAGCTTCAAAAGAGCGCATGCCGCGGGGTACAAGCTTTCGCGTGATATGCGCGCGGTGTCCTCGGGAGACACGGATGTGAAAATTTTCGCATCCGACATCAGCGTGCGAATTCTGTCACGCAAAGCTTTGAGAAAATTCTTTTCCTCCGCACTTTTGGAATCAAGGCGTGCAAGACGCGACGGACGGTAGGCGGAAAGTGCCGCTGAAAGCCCAGCAAAATCAAGACCGCGCATGGCTTTAAGGGCGGTGTAATCCGAATAAAAAGCCTTGTAGTAGCTTTTCCACTCATCATAAATCGGAATCTTATTCTGTGGCGGATTTTCCGCAATGAAAGCGTCGATATCGTAGGTTCCGCAAAGTTCCTCCAGCCCCTTTTCGGCATAGGAAAAAGCGGAGGAGATTTTTTCATTGCAATCGGCAAAGCCGCGGCGGAACCAGGCGGTGTCAAAAATTCCTCTGTCGCATTTCAGCTCTTGGATTTTTTCCTCCAGCCATTTTATGGGATACGGAATTGACCGAGTGAAATTGTAGATGAATCGGATTAAATCCGAAAGACCTTTATCGCTTCGATTTGTGCCGTACATGTAAAGCAAGTCGGTAAAATCGCTGTCATTCGCCTCGTAAAGTGCTGAGAACAGCTCCTCCATTGCCTCTTCTGACAACAGCTGTGCTTGCGCCTCGTCCGCTATCGAAAAATCCGGCTCAATGCCTATAAGATTAAAATTTTCGCGCAGAAGCTTAAGACAGAAAGAGTCAATAGTGGTGATATCGCTTACCGCCAGAAGCAGTTGTTGGCGTTTTATCGCCGCTTCAAGCTTAGCATCTCCCGCAAGAACGGCGGCTTCAAGGCGGTCGGAAAGCGCCGCCCTTATACGCTCTGCCATTTCGCGGGCGGCGGCATTTGTAAAGGTAACGATAAGAAGCTTGTCTATATCGATGCCATTTTCCATATCCTCCGGAATTATTTTGCGGATTACGCGCTCAACCAAAACCGCGGTTTTTCCGCTTCCGGCGGCGGCACTGAGAAGCAGATTACAGCTTTCGCCGTTGGAACGGTATTTTGTGGTTATTGCTTCAAGCTGTTGCTCGGTCCAATTTTTCTCGCTCATTTTTATTTCGTCCTTTCAAGGTATTTGTATAGGTGCGCATGGCTTATTTGCCGAGCTCCTTTTTTATAAGCTCAATTGCTTTCATGTCATCTGCGGTGGTTTTTCTGCATTTATCGAAATCGGGGTCAAACATGCATATTTCGCGGAATCCGCAGTAGGTGCATGCGGTGTTTTTTCCGGTTTTTGACGGATAAATGTCTATGTTTCCGTTTTTGATTTGTACGGCGGAATCAATTGCGGACTTTTCCATGTACTCCGATATAAGGTCAAAGGTCGCGCGTGACGTGACCTGTGATGCGGCGGTGAGTGTGCCGTCTTGCTTAAAGGCAATGTTTAAAAACTCACTGCAACCGTCGGATAGTGCGGAATCCATATCGAGAGCGGTGTCATATATTGGCTCGCCGTTTGAATCTTCATCGAGAATGACCACGCCGTCAAGCTTATTTTTCACCTTTTTTTCTGTTTTGGATGCCGCATCCTTTAAATCTAAGGACAGCATGTTATCGCTCAGCTTGTTATACATAATTGCCGAAACTTTTGGCAAAAGCTCGGCGTTTGTTTTTTCAAGCATACCGCCACTGTAAAGCTTTACGGCGGCTATGGAATAGAGAACAAGTTGCATGTCGATTTTGCTTGCGATTGCGGCAATGCTGAACTTTTTCTTCCCGGTTTTATAATCTATAATGCGTATTCCGGCATTTTTTTCCGCGATGTGCTCAATCACATCTATGCGGTCAATTGTGCCGAAAAGTGTAACGGTATCGTCTTTTCGATTAATTTTAACCTCAAAGTCTTTTTCAAAGCAAATTGAGGAGTATCCGCCTTGTGAAAGACTGAGGCGTATTGTTTCCGCGGATTTTTTCAGCGTGCGCTCGCACCTGTCCAAAAGGTATTCAAGTCTGCCACGCTCATTTTCTCTTTTGGGGAGAATTTTTTCGCGCATTTCATCGGTAACCGCTGTGCAGAGCAAGCTACAGTCCTCAGATGTGAGGCTTGTCCATTTTTCATGAATCTCCGGTATGGTGTCGGCACCGTTTTCAACCTTTTTGCAGAATTCGCACACTGCGGCGTGGATAAGACTGCCAATATGACTTTTTTCAACGCGCTTAGCTTCCTGCGGACGGGCACACAGCCCTTTTTCTGCGTAATACGCAAAGGGACAGCCGGTGAATTTTTCCAAAGAGGTTATACTGTATTTCCTGTCCTTGCCGTAAAGAAGTTCAGCTTTTGCGCGCGAGAGTGCGGGCTGAATTTTCTTATAGCTTGCCGCGGTTTTTAAAAGATTCAGCTTATCTTTGTATTCGGGATTTTCAGAATAAATCTTGAATACCTCCTGCCATATTCGCTCGGGTTTTTCGCGATAGTATTCCGAAAGACGGTTTAAAAGATAATGGAAACCGCGTTTTGAAGAAGCCAAAAGCTCCTCGGGTGAGGAATGTGAAATAATATCATCACCAACCGATATATCCGGGAACATTTTCATAACATCTCCCACAAAGGAGGCGCGCGTAAGAGCACGTCCCTCGGAATCTGAGGCAGGGAAACTTATAAAAAGCTTTTCGGTAGCCGTACTCAATATTTTGTAAAGCTTCAGGTTTTCAAGAAGTATTCGCCCGGTATCATCCGGAGCAAGCTCCTTGTCCGCGCCTTTTAAAGCTTCGGTTAAGAGTGCACGCTCGGCTGGGGTTAAAATCGCCGATGAGGAGGGTGTTTGCGGGATTTGCCCGTAAAGAGCGCCCGCGATAAACAGATATTTTATTCTTGCGGGTGAATTGCGGCTGACAGTTCCCACCGAAACTCTGTCAAGCCCCGATGGTATAATGGAAATTTTGCACTGCGACAATCCGTTTTTGAGATATTCGCAGAATCTGTCACGGCTTATTATGTCGCCTCCCAAGGTAGCGACCAGCTGATCCAAAACTTCAAGAATAAAATTCCAGATTTGCTTGAATTGTTCGGATTCGTTACGCATGCCGGCACTGTCGAATTCGCGACATTCGGAAAGTATTCCGTCATACAGGTTTATGTCACAGAGGAAGTCATATACCCCACCGGCAATCGCGCGGACAGTTCTGCCCTTGTTTTCAGCGAAACGCGCAAAAGGAAGGATTATTTGTGTGCGAAGAGCATTAAGATGCGCAAGGTCAAATTCCTCGGCGGAGTAGTTTTCGATAACATCGTCAAATTCCGTCTCGCCCATAGAGACCCATTCTTCGAACCATGCTTTTTTGCCCTTGATGCCGACTTTTAAGACATAATTTTCCAGAATATCGATATCCTCGGGGTCAAGGGGGGTAACGCCGCTTTCGGTTTTTGTGTATATGTAACCGCTGCGCAGATAGTCGAAAACGGAATTAAAGCTCCAGTTTTCGGAAAGTATATCGAAAAGCGACAGAACGGTGCGCACAATCGGATGCATTGTTATGGGTGTTGTCTCGTCCGTAAAAAACGGTATGTTGTAATCGTAAAAAACAGCGGACAGGATATGCATATACTGCTGTGAATCTCCGATGATGATGCCTATGTCGCGGAAACGACAACCCTCATCGCGAACCAGTGCGATAATCTTGGATGCGATGTGCTCGATTTCGGAATATAAGTCCCGTGCGGTAAAAATTGAAATATTTCCGCAGTTGCCGCTGTATTTTTTGCGCGTTCCGAAATTGTCCGAAAGATGCTTGATTTCCTTGGATAAAATATGACGGCAGGAACCTTCAAGCTCTTTGGTGTAAAGCTGAGCGCCCAAAGAAAGCGCGATTGCCGTGAGACGGCTCTTTGCCTTAATAACCGGAGTAAAAATGCCGTTTTCGTCATTGTTTCCGATACAGAGCGTGACAAAGACACCGCGGGAGGACGATATCATGGCACGTATAGCTTCATAGTGCTGCGGCAAAAAATCGCTGTAGTCGTCTATAAAAAAGAAGGTATTGCGGAAAATATCTGAGTTTTGCACGAGCTCGGAAAAAATGTCCAGAGCGTTATCCGAATCGGTAAAATTCTCATTAAATTCCGCAAGGTAACTTTTGTATATTTCGTTTACCGAGGAAAGTTTTTTATCGGCACCGACACTTCCGGTGTCCGCACAGCTTAAATCCTCGGGAGAAATTTGATATCGCTTGAATTCCGAAAAAAGTTCCGCAAGGGAATCGATAAAGCCTTTTCGTTTGGAGGAGGAAAAAAACACATTTTCTTCTCCGACGGAAAGCGCGGCTTTGCAAAGAAGCATTTGCTTGCCGGAGGGAAGAAGATTATTCTCCGAGTTTACATATCTGTGTACAAGACGTGAAAATGTCAAAACCTCGGTGCGATTGAGCCCCAAACCGCCCATTGTATCGGATAGCTTCTTTTCCGCACTGTAGGAAAATTGCTCCGGAACTATAACAACCGCATTTGTGTTTGGGTTGTTTTTGAGATTTTCTTCTATAAGCTCGTAAAGATATGAGCTTTTTCCGCTTCCCGCCGCCCCCGATATTATATCTAAAAGCATATATCCACCTCTTTTTCTACTTATTAAATATAATATATCACATTTCATGGGTAAAAAAAAGCCCTAATCGAAAAAAATATTTCCGCCCAGTGCTGAAAGCTTATCGCAAAGGTTTTCGTACCCGCGGCGTATGTGCTCCACACCGGAAATTTCCGTTTCACCGCCGGCAACCAGCCCGGCAAGTACAAGAGCCGCGCCGCCACGCAGGTCAAAGGCGGTGACTTTTGCGCCGCTGAGCTTCTTTTGCCCCTCAATTACTGAACTTCTGCCATCAATTCTGATGTTTGCTCCCATTCTGTTTAATTCTCCGATGTGCAGGAATCTGTTTTCGAAAACCGTTTCCACAATTATTCCGGTTCCGCGGGTTTCGCACATCAGTGCCGAAAATTGTGCCTGCATATCGGTTGGAAAACCGGGATAGGGCAGAGTTTTTATGCTGGCGGAGCATAGTGGAGATGCGGCATTGACGGTTACGGAATTTTCGCCCTCCTGTATGACCGCACCCATTTCCCTGAGCTTTGCCGTTATCGGTTTTAAGTGCATGGGATTGATATTTAAGACGGTGCCGCATCCGCCCGTTATCGCAAAGGCACTCATAAATGTCCCTGCTTCGATTCTGTCTGATATAATGCGGTAAGATACGGGAGAAAGCTCCTTTACGCCCGTGATTTTGACGGTGTCGCTTCCCGCACCTGAAATGTCTGCGCCCTGGGTGTTTAAAAAGTCGGCAAGGTCGGTTATTTCTGGCTCTGCCGCAGCGTTTTCGATAACGGTTTCACCGTCGGCAAGAGCCGCCGCCATTATAAGGTTTTCGGTGGCGCCGACACTGGGAAAATCCAGATAAATTTTCGCGCCGCAGAGTTTTTTGCATGTTAAATCCACAAAACCATGCCCGTTTTCCACATCCGCACCCAATGCCGCAAAGCCTTTTAAATGCAAATCTATAGGTCTGCTTCCTATGGGACAGCCGCCCGGCATGGCAATTCTTGCTCTGCCCATTCTGGAAAGCAGAGGCGCGGCAAGAAGAAAAGAGCCGCGGAATTTACTGACCTCATCATAAGGCGCACAGAATCCGTGACATTCAGTGAAATCAATTTCTGTTTTACCCGAGCGACACGTGCACTTTCCGCCGAGACTTTCCAAAATACGGAGCATATGGCGCGTGTCGGTAAGAGCGGGAATATTGTAAAGTACGGATTTTCCGTAGGTGAGGATTGTTGAAGCCAAAATGGGCAGTGCGGCGTTTTTTGAGCCGGAACAGGAAACACTTCCTGAAAGCGGCTCGGATTTTTTAATGACAATTCTTGACATGTTTTTTCCCCTTTTGAATTTAATTACTATGTTATTATGTTCATATTAAGTTTTTTTAAAATAAAAGAAGCGAATATATTTAAGGAAAATAATGATATTTTCGGATAAAATCAAGGAAAGAAAAATAACACATCAAATATTGTTTAAAAAATTGAAAAAAATTAAATTATTTAATAAATGTAGGTTTACAATAGATGTGTTACACATTTCAGAAGATTTCTCCATAACGAACA
>CAYMBZ010000038.1:0-15365 GCA_964388835.1 uncultured Lachnospiraceae bacterium | reverse complement strand
TTTCTCAGCGCCGCCGCGGCGGATTCATCGTCATTTAATATCGGTTTTTCGTACCTGTCCGCAAACTGTTGCCGTGAAAAAAGATACCCCGGCATAATAAAATCAAACACAGACCACAGTTCCCCGAGGGAGTTCTCAATCGGAGTTCCGCTCAACGCAAACCGCTTTTGTGCACGGATTTTTTTCACCGCTTTTGCGCTTAAACTCTTCGGATTTTTGATATACTGCGCTTCGTCTATAAAGCAGTAAGAAAATTCCTTATTCTCGTAATCGGCAATATCCCGCCTTAACAGTGGATAAGAGGTTATCACAAAATCATACCCCGAAATATCTTCCAGCGACCTCAGGCGTTCTTCTTTTGTTCCGTCGATTATTTTCGTGCGGGCGTCCTTTGCAAATTTATTTATTTCGGACAGCCAATTGTAGGCAAGCGCACTGGGGGTTATGACAAGCGCCGGAAGCTTCGGTTTCTCGCTCATTACAAATGCGATAACCTCCAAAGTTTTTCCAAGACCCATATCATCCGCAAGAATTCCGCCGAAACCGAGCTGTGACAGCTGTTTAAGCCAATCCACACCGACTTTTTGATAGTCTCTCAGCACCTCGTCAAGTTCTTTTGGGAGCACCGCGCGTATGCTTTTAATGTCGGCAATCAATCGATCAAAGGCACTGTCTGATAAAATCAATCCGTTTTCCGAAAGTCCCGAAAGGTACAGTGCATTGTGCCGCTCCAGCTGTTTTTCTCCCGCTTTTATATCGTTGTACGAAAAATCAAGATTATCAAGCATTTCAAAAACCGAAGTTTCTCCGTCAAGCTTCAGAAATTCGCCGTCTTTCATACGATAGAAGCTCTTTTTACGCCTGATTGCATGCAATATTCCCATAACCTCCGCAGGGGTTAAATCGCTGTCAAATCCCACTTCCAAAAGGTCAATTTTTTCGTTGTATGAAACCTTTCCGTCAATTTTTATCGGCTCAAATTCGGTAAGGCGCTTTACACTTTCCGAAATATGAAACTCCGCCGTTTTCGAAAGCCTATCGGGCACCGTGGTCAAAAACTCGTACAATTCATCATCGTCGCTAAGATACAGGCTTGTACCATCCGCGGAAAATTCCTCAAAAAATGACAAGATGTACCGTTCGGCGTTATAATCCCGCACAACAATTTTTCCGCCGCTGTCCGATGCATCCGGCAACCTTATTGTAATCTTCCCGTAAGTTGCCGTGATTGCGGCAGAAATTCCGTCATCCGCACGGTCAAGATATATGTCAAACTTTGGCTTGTCGCTTACAACGGTATTTTCTATGCCTTGCAACACAATACCGCGGCGTTTTTTTAACATCGGCAGAACATTTGCCGCAAACGCAATGGAATTTGTTCCCTTAAAATCAATCTGCGTGCGGCTTTCAACGGCAAGCGCATTGTAAATCGGCATAAACCACTTCCGCCACTCATCGCTTGTTGCATATATATCGCCGTCATACCAAAACCAGCTTCCGTCCGGAATAAGCGCCGTTCCGCTCTGGGGTATGGAAATATTTATGTTTCCGTCGGTTGCGGTCACGTCAATCAGTATGTCAGGGTCCTCATCCTTGAAAATTACATTTTGCCTTTGCATACCGTTGATAACCAGACGGCAATCCGCATTTTTTAAAATCGGAAGCAGTCGTTTTGCCGTATGCCAGCCGAACTCGCACGCGGTAAGCCTCGGTGCGTATTCCGGCACACTTTCCGTCCTGTTTTGCACAGCCTCTGCCAAAATCATAAGAATATTACGGTCGATTCCGGAAAAGGAATATTTATCCGGTAAAAATGTTTTGTGTTTTGAAAGCTTGTATTCGCCTTTTCCAGAAAGCGCTTCCAAAAAGCTCTCCGCTCCCGCAATCGGACTTTCTCCGTCGCCGAGCGTTATGGAAACCGAATAACTGCATTCTCTCTTTCGGTTGGTATTTATTCTGAAAACAAATCCCGCGTGAAGCTGTTGTTTTTCGCACTCAAGTGCCTCGAAACTGCGACAAAGTTCTTTTGCCACACGGTCATTGTCGTCCGCAAACTCCTCTCCCGCGGAAAGCTCTTTTTGCCGAAGTTTCAAAGTTGCGGCAATATGCTTGCAGTTTGCGCCCATGGTTTGATAATATGGGCAGGTGCAAAAAGTCTCGGCAATATTGCCCTTCTCGTCAAAACCTATGTGAACGTTGTACAGCTTGTCACTGTCTACCGTCGCCACAATACTGTCCTTACTGCGCACGCGTATGTGAACCCGACCCTCTTTAAAATACTCGACACCCATTTTATAGATGCCCGGCGAACATATTTTTTTAATATCATTTTCGGAAATTTCCACAAAACTCACCCCATTTGTGCTGTATCATTTCATTATAACATTCAAATATTGTAAATTCAATAGTTTTTGTTGATTTTTTGTTCGATTTGAGTTAAAATGTAATTATGATACAATAGGAGGAAATTTGAATGAAATTCGGAACTCTTACAAATGATGTTGCAATCGATTTGGGAACTGACAATACCGGGATTTATTATAAAGGAAACATAATAGAAGAACCGTCTGTAGTCGCATTCGACAGCTACAGCGGAGAAATCATCGCGCTGGGACGTGAAGCGGAGGCGATGGAGGGCAGATGCCCTCCGGCAATTACGATTCTGCGCCCGCTCTCCCACGGCGTGATTACCGACTTTGACATGGCATGCCGCATGGTAAACGGCTTTTTGAATAAATTTATTGGCAGAGTTTTAAAAAGACGCGTTATGATAAGCGTTCCCTGCGGAATTACCGATGTTGAGCGCCGCGCCGTGTGTGACGCGGTAAAGGCATCCGAAATACGCGATGTATATCTTGTGGAAGCGCCTATTGCAGCCGCAATCGGAGCAAATTGTGATGTAAGCCCCGCCCGCGGAATGATGCTGGCGGATATCGGCGGAGGAAACTGCAACATTGCGGTAATCTCCCTCAGTCAAACGGTTGTAAAGCGCTCTGCCAAAATAGGCGGACGTGATTTTACCGAAGCGCTTATCGATTATGTAATGACAAAGCACGGTATCTTAATAGGAGAACAGACCGCCGAAAGAGCCAAAAAGGAAATCGGCTGTGCGTTTCAACGAGACCGAGACGAAACCTGCCTAATCGGCGGATACAACACAAAAACTCGTAAACCCGAAAAGCTTCTGCTTCACTCAGAGGAAACGCGGGAGGCTTTTTCCGCACTTATCGGAAAAATCGCTACAGAAATTCATTCCGCACTTGATGAAATGCCGACGGAGCTTCTCGGCGATATCATGGAGGACGGCATACTCCTTACAGGCGGCGGAGCCGCACTGTACGGACTTGCAAAGAAACTCCGCATAGACCTCGGGGTAAAGGTATTCCTTGCCGAAAATCCTGAATTATGTGCTGTCCGCGGTATCGGAAGCGTAATGGAAAATATGGACAAAATGCCGGAAAACACTTATGTTTTCACAAAATGCTGACATGAATATTTTAAAGGAAAATGAAACTCTTGAAGATTTACAAGCCGGCGGCTTGATGCTTATTCAAAAAAAGAACGGATTTCGTTTCGGAATAGATGCGGTGCTTCTTGCGGACTTCGCCAAAGATATCCGTGCAAAAAGCGCTCTTGACCTGTGCTCCGGAAGCGGGATTGTGCCGATACTCCTGTCACATAAGACAAACATTCCTAAATTTTTCGGGATAGAAATTCAGCGAGAGGTTGCCGATACCGCATGCCGTTCGGTCGCCTTAAACAAACTTGAGGACAGAATTTCTGTACAATGCGGTGACCTTAAAAACGCGGTTGCATTATACGGGAAACGCCGTTTCGGTCTTATCACCTGCAATCCGCCCTACATGCCGGCAGGCTGCGGCATACAAAACGAGCTTGATACGAAAATCATAGCAAGGCACGAGATAATGTGCTGTTTGGAGGACGTGCTATCCGCCGCCTCACAGCTTCTCTGCCAACAGGGGCACCTTGTACTTGTGCACAAACCGTCGCGGCTTGCGGATATCATTGCGGGGATGCGAGAGCATGATATTGAGCCAAAGCGAATTCGCTTTATACATAAAAAAATCGGCAGTGAGCCATCTTTACTTTTGACAGACGGTGCATATAAAGGCGGCAAGGAACTGAAAATCCTGCCCCCGCTTTATCTGTACGACGAGGCCGGCTCAGAAACCGAAGAATTGAAGAGGATTTACGAACGATGAATGGAATTTTATATTTATGCGCAACGCCGATAGGCAACCTGGGTGATGTTTCATCACGTTGCCTTGAAGTTTTTAATACGGTTGATTTGATTGCCTGTGAAGATACGCGCCGAACAGTTCAACTTTTGAACTATTTCGGAATAAAAAAACAGCTTACCAGTTATCACGAGCACAACAAGCGCGAAAAGGGCGAATACATCATAAAGCTTTTAAAAGACGGCAAAAATGTGGCACTTGTATCGGATGCGGGAACTCCTGCCATATCCGACCCGGGTGAAGATTTGGTTAAACTTTGTATTGAAAACGACCTTACGGTAACCTCCGTTCCCGGATGCGTTGCCGGAATCAACGCGCTGATTGTATCTGGGCTTCCCGCGCGGCGCTTTGCTTTTGAGGGTTTTCTTTCGGTAAATAAACGTCATCGGCGCGAGCACCTCAAAAACGTAAAGGAAGATACTCACACATTGATTTTTTATGAAGCTCCCCATAAGCTTACATATACTCTTAAGGATATGCTGGATATTTTAGGGGATCGGCGCATTGCACTCTGCCGTGAACTCACCAAGCTTCATGAAGAGATAATCCGCACTACGCTTTCCGAGGCGCAGGAGCTCTATACAGAAAAATCTCCCAAGGGCGAATATGTAATCATAGTGGAGGGCGCCCCGCAAAAAACAACTGAGTACTCGGAATTTTCCGAGCTTTCGGTAAAGGAACATGTGAACAAATACATCGCAGACGGCATGGACAAAAAAGACGCAATCAAGCTTGCGGCAAAAAACAGAGGACTTGCCAAAAGGGATGTTTATAATATATACCACCAATCATAATAAGATGCAGACATACTGCAAACACTAAGACAGAAAGAAGGTTAAAGATTATGGAAAAAATTTTGAACAAAGTAGGATTCATCAGCGATATGGACGGTGTTATTTACCATGGCAACAAGATTTTGGACGGTGTTGCCGAATTCGTAAATTGGATGATTGATAACGACAAAAAATTCGTTTTTTTAACAAACAGTCCGGAAAAAACTCCCCACGAGCTCAGTATGAAGCTTGAAAGAATGGGGCTCTCGGTATCGGCGGAACATTTTTATACAAGCGCCATGGCAACCGCGGAATTTTTACATAGTCAAAATCCCGGCTGTACAGCTTACGTTATAGGCGAGGCGGCTTTGACAAAAGCGCTGTACGACCAGGGAATTTATATGAATGACGTAAATCCCGATTACGTTGTTGTTGGCGAGACACGAACCTACAACTTCGAAAAAATCGAAAAGGCTATCGAACTTGTAAATAAGGGTGCCAAGCTTATCGGAACGAACCCCGACATAACGGGGCCCACAGAGCGCGGCGTAATGCCGGCGACCGGTTCATTGATTTCACCAATCGAAATCGCCACCGGCAAAAAAGCATATTTTGTGGGAAAACCGAACCCGCTCATGCTTCGCCACGGCTTGAAAAAGTTGAATTGCCACAGTGACGAAATAGCGTTCATCGGGGACAGAATGGATACTGATATCATCGCCGGAATAGAATCAAATGTTGATACGGTGCTTGTACTTACCGGCGTAACCAGCATGGAAAACATCGACAAATTCCCCTACCGCCCTAAATATATCTTAAACGGCGTCGGTGATATCGTAAAGCAGGAAAGCAAATAAAAATCAAAAAAGCGAACCGACCTTTGAAAAGTCAAAGTTGACATTTCGAAGGCGGTTTTTTATATCGGCAAGATTTACACTTTTTCCGAATTCTTTCATATTATATATTATACAATAGCGAAAGGGGTGGAAATATGTCCGATATTTTGGTTGTGGTCGGCTCTATTACCGGCGCGACACGTCTTGCAAAACGTCTTGCCAAATACGGAAGCGCAAATGCGCGGGTGATAAATACTCCAGCAGCTTTAGGCGGCAGCGGATGCTCCTACTCGGTTCGCGCACCGCACTCCGACGAAAGGCTTATAAGAAGCAGTCTCCACGGAATAAGTGACGAAATAGCGTTCATCGGGGACAGAATGGATACTGATATCATCGCCGGAATAGAATCAAATGTTGATACGGTGCTTGTACTTACCGGCGTAACCAGCATGGAAAACATCGACAAATTCCCCTACCGCCCTAAATATATCTTAAACGGCGTCGGTGATATCGTAAAGCAGGAAAGCAAATAAAAATCAAAAAAGCGAACCGACCTTTGAAAAGTCAAAGTTGACATTTCGAAGGCGGTTTTTTATATCGGCAAGATTTACACTTTTTCCGAATTCTTTCATATTATATATTATACAATAGCGAAAGGGGTGGAAATATGTCCGATATTTTGGTTGTGGTCGGCTCTATTACCGGCGCGACACGTCTTGCAAAACGTCTTGCCAAATACGGAAGCGCAAATGCGCGGGTGATAAATACTCCAGCAGCTTTAGGCGGCAGCGGATGCTCCTACTCGGTTCGCGCACCGCACTCCGACGAAAGGCTTATAAGAAGCAGTCTCCACGGAATAAGTATAAAAAAAATTTATATAGAGCACAGCGTAGGAAAGGAGAGGCAATATTATGATATATCTTGACAACCCGGCAACCAGCGTTCGTAAGCCGCAGTGCGTGTACGATGCCATGTATCGCAACACCTTGCGTTTCAGCGTAAATTCCGGCAGAGGCGGGCATACGGCAAGTATAGTGGGGGCCGAAGGAATAAGTGAAGCCCAGGAAACACTTGCGGAATTTTTTAATATATCAAATCCCGAGCGGATTGCCTTTACCCAAAACGCCACCTATGCACTCAATATTGCAATCGGCGGAATTCTCCGTCCCGGCGACCATGCCGTAATAACCTCAATGGAACATAACAGCGTGCTTCGTCCGGTTCACAAAAGCTGTTCATATACCATGGTTTGGGCTAATTCCCGCGGCGAAATTTCACCTCGGGATATTGAAAAAGCAATCCGAAGCAACACAAAACTTGTAATATCAACCCATGCTTCAAACGTCTGCGGAACCGTTATGCCGATTAAAGAAATCGGTAAAATCTGCAAAAAGCATAATATCCCTTTTCTTGCGGATGCGGCGCAAACAGCGGGAATAATTCCGATTGATATTGAAAAAATGAATATCTCACTACTGGCTTTTTCGGGACACAAAGGGCTTATGGGACCGCTTGGAACCGGAGGGCTTTATGTCAGTGAAGGCGTGAAACTCAGCCCTATTATAGTCGGCGGAACCGGAACGGAGTCAAAAAATCGGAAACAGCCGGATGCAATGCCGGATATGCTTCATTCCGGCACATTAAATACTCCGGCGATAATGACACTGTCAACGGCGGCAAAGTATATTAAAAAAATCGGGATTGAAAATATTTATGAAAAGGAACGTTTTTTAGCGAAGAAACTTTTTGAGGGGCTTATGAACATCAAAGGTGTAACGGTGTACGGACAGCCAAAAGGAAACCGCAACGGAACGGTGGCATTTAATATCGGCGATATGGATTCGCAGGAAGTGGCGGATATTTTAAACCGCCGTTTTCGGATTGCAGTTCGCGGTGGATATCATTGTGCGTATACGGCTCATCAAACAATAGGAAGTGAGAAAAACGGTGCCGTCCGCGCGGGCTTTGGGTACTTTTCAACCGAACAGGAGGCGGAAAAACTTCTGCTTGCGGTGAATAAAACAGCTGTCGGTGCAGAATAATAATTTAAGGGGTTTAATGCTTTTTTCTCCGTGCGCACAAGCCCCTTAATTTTTTTTTACAATGTCTTCAATTTTTTTTAAAAAAACTATTGACAAATACAGGATATTCTGCTATAATAGACAAGGTCAACTGATGTGGACAAAGTTAATATTGTTATGCGGGTGTAGTTCAATGGCTAGAATTCCAGCCTTCCAAGCTGGCTGTGTGGGTTCGATTCCCATCACCCGCTCCATATTTTTTAATACGCGTCTGTAGCTCAGTCGGATAGAGCAACTGCCTTCTAAGCAGTGGGTCAGGGGTTCGAATCCCTTCAGACGCGCCAATTTTTTGACATGGTGGATATAGTTCAGCTGGTTAGAGCGTCAGTTTGTGGCACTGAATGTCGTGGGTTCGAATCCCACTATCCACCCCACTTTACAAACAATCTTCCATGTTTTCGTGGTAAGTTTGGTTCGGGTTTTCCCGATATATATAAGCAGGAGAAGTATCCTGTAAACCGATATTTTCGGTTTGTTATTTAGGGATATAGCCAAGCGGTAAGGCACCGGATTTTGATTCCGGCATTTCGTAGGTTCAAATCCTGCTATCCCTGCCAGGGCCATTAGCTCAGTTGGCAGAGCACTTGACTTTTAATCAA
The DNA here is from genome assembly GCA_964388835.1 of uncultured Lachnospiraceae bacterium. Taxonomy (GTDB): domain Bacteria; phylum Bacillota; class Clostridia; order UBA1381; family UBA1381; genus UBA1738. The sequence continues at coordinate 6,817 of CAYMBZ010000038.1, read as the reverse complement.
GTTGTCCGGAGTTCGAATCTCCGATGGCTCACCACGTCGGAACAAGCAAAGCTTGTTCCGATTTTTCTTTGCAAAAAAATCAGTCACCCGCAAAATTCGGACCAAAAATCCAACATGCGGGAAGTCAGTTCTATTGCATTATGCACCTCTTGCTTTTCATGATTTTAAAGGCTTATCGTGATACAGAGCTAATCCTCTGCTTATCTTTTTAAATTCAGTAATATTTACACCGAAAAACCGCTTAAAGGACTTTCGCAGGTAATTTTCATCACACAGACCTACCATTCGCGCGATTTCATCCACATGATAAGTTTCCTTTAAAATAAGTTTCTTTGCTTCGGTCATCCTTTTTGTGAAAAGTGCGTGCTTAAAGGTTTCTCCTGCACCTACGCTGTATATATGTGAAAGATATCCCGCATTAATGCCGAATTCTTCGGCTATCTCTGCAACAGACAGTTTTTTTGCATAATCCTTTTCTATTATGCTGTTAATTTTGTTTACATAATAATTTTCGGTCTTCCATTTTTGATGGCTGAGTGCTTGTCTGGTACAGCTGTCAATTATATATATAATTTCGAACCACAGCGAAATGCATTTTGCTCTGTTATATGCAAGCTCCGAAACGTTGAAGTGTATATATCCGTTCAATAATCTAAGTATCTCACCGCATAAATAGGCATCGTCAGAAAGTGCAGGAAGTAAATATGCGCTGTCCGAAGCATCTTTTTCCGACAAATCGCAAGCGGTGATTTCAATACCGTCGAAGCTCACCGCAACAGTGGTAATTTCGTTAACGATTCCGCTTTCGCAGTAACTTGTCCGACTATCATCTCCCGCAACGCAGGATAAATGCGCAACATCCCCGAAAACATACTCCTTCCCATTTGCGATAACCGTATTTTCAGATGACTTACTGACTGCTATCTCTACAGTTTTTCCGTCATTACGATTGCTCCAGCCGTAATTATCCACCGTTACGGAACAAGCAAACACCGTTTTCGGCACGCCGCTTGTTTTAATCTTGTAACCGTACATAAAATCACCTCAAAACAATTATATTACATTAAAAATATTTTTCAATCTCATTTCCAAAAAAACCTAAAAATTTTACTTAAAACGCAAGAATTTTACATTTACAAATGTTATATTATCGTTGATAATAGTTAAAAAAGTTATACGAAAGGAAGTATTTTTATGAGCGTAAAATTATATCATGTTACCCAAACAAATCTTGCACATGACGGCTACAGAATTAAGGTAAACGGCACCGAAGCGCGGCTCGATACCGCAAGAGTTTCTGCAATGCCGTTTAACCGCAGATGGCCGGGACATCAACGGTCAACCGAGCAAACGGAGCTTATAAACTTTTTATCCATGGAAACCGATGAAGAGGTAAGTTTTGAAATTATTCCCAAAGAAAAGTTTGCAAAGGTAGAAATACGACCCAAAAGTTTGGGGATAGAACCGGAAATCACAAGTGACGGAAGAATTTTGTTCACACTTAAAAAAGCCGCATATTTTACCGTTGAGCCTTATGGTAGGCATAATGCGTTGCATATTTTTGCCGACCCGGTATCCGATTATAAAATTGATACGGCAGACAGCAATGTAATATATTACGGCAAGGGAGAGCACCATGCGGGCATGATAGAGTTGAAGAGTAATCAAACGCTCTTTATTGACGAGGGTGCTGTTGTATACGCCTGTGTAAGAGCAAATGATGCAGAAAATATCAGGATTTGCGGCAGAGGAATTTTGGATAACAGCGAAAATACCGAGGAAATACTATATGAAGCAAACGCGGAAAACAATTTCGCCCAGGTAGACAATGCGATAAGGCTTCACACAATACAACCCGAATATTGCAGTAATATCAGTATTGAGGGTATCACAATCCGCGATTCGCTGGTTTATAACATCCGCCCCAAGGCTTGTGAAAATCTGAATATCGAGAATGTCAAAATCGTAGGTTGCTGGCGTTATAATTCAGACGGAATCGATATGCATAATTGCAGAAACGTTCTCATAAATAACTGCTTTTTAAGAACCTATGATGACAGCATATGCGTAAAGGGCTTTGATTGCTATTACAACGATGATGTGGAAAAATCCGTTACCGCCGAAATGTATCGCGGCGGAAAGAGCTATGACGTTTTTGAGAATGTTTTGGTCAAAAACTGCACAATTTGGAATGATTGGGGAAAATGCCTTGAGATAGGCGCGGAAACGCGTGCCGAAGAAATTCGCGATATCACGTTTGAGAATTGCAGTATTATACATGTAACAAATGCTGTTTTGGATTGCCAAAACGTTGATTATGGGTATGTACATGATGTGCTTTACAAGGACATCACCATCGAATATGACGATATGATCCCGGAACCGCAAATTCAGGTGACGGATTTATCGAAATATCAAGAGACCCCTTATGTACCGATAGTAATTTCCGTATCTGTGGATTATCATCCGGAATATTCCGCGGGAGGTAAACGGCGCGGAAAAAATCAAAAAATAACATTCCAAAACATTAATATTTTAGGTAAACAAAAGCTGAAAATGGCTTTCAGAGGCTTTGACGCGGAACACAAGACCTCGGATATTTTAATAAAAAATCTGCACATGAACGGCAGACCCGCCACCGAAGATGATATCGAATACTCAGAAAACGAATTTGTTGAAAATGTTACCATCATATAACGTAAATGAGTGCATGAACCTCAGCTTTTCTTCAAAAACTGTTGACTTTGATTTATAAATATAATATAATGTAAGAAAACGGAAGAAGGAGCCAGACATGCAGAGCTTTAAAATAAAAGAGGATAAATTTTCAGCAGAAAACATACCTTATTGCGGGAATAAATATCTGACCGGAAACGGATATTTCGGTATCCGTGGAACGATGGAAGAATATGGAAAGGAACACATGCCGGCTGTAAATATGGCAGGTATTTACGATAAAGTGGGAGACAGTTGGCGTGAATCGGTAAACGCACCGAATCCGCTGTATACATACATAAAAATCAACGGCAAAAAGCTCGCTCTTCCCGACACCGAGCCGATTTACCATGAGCAGGAACTCGATATTGAAATCGGCATACACACAAGACATACCGTCTGGAAAACAGATGACGGAGAGGTCAGCGTAGTGTGTGAGCGTTTCTGTGATATGGCAAGACGAAACGCCGTAGCTATGCGCTACACACTGAAAACGAATTTTGCGTGTGCGGCTGAAATAGTAACCGGAATTGACGGCGATGTTTGGGACATAAACGGCCCGCATTTTGTAAAAATCGAAACCGCCGCTAAAGCCGATACCGAGGAGGTCACCGGAACCACATCGGAAAAAGGGATTGTCGTAACCGCGCAAGAGTGTGTTCACTTTAATTTTGAGTGTGACCCGAAAGTAACCTGCGGGGAAAAGAAAATTTTAAAAACAGCGGCATTTTCCGCAAAGGCGGGAGAAGAATACAGTTTCGAAAAAACCGCATTAATCTTCGCATCCTGTGATGAGCATAAGTGCAAAGAAACAGCCGACAATCTTACATATTCTGAGCTCAAATCGGAACATATCGCTGCGTGGAGCCGCATATGGGATATTTCAAAGGTTGAAATCGACGGCGATGATGATGCAATGTTTGTGCTTAATTATTCGCTTTATCACATGAACTGCATTGCTCCGAGAGGTCTTTCGGGCATTTCCATTCCGGCAAGAGGCTTGTCGGGACAGGTGTATAAGGGTGCGGTTTTCTGGGATACCGAAATGTTCATGATAGACTACTACATCTATACCGAGCCGGCTGTTGCAAAATCACTGCTTCAGTACAGAATAGAGACCCTCTGTGGCGCAAGAAACAAAGCCGCGGAATACGGTCTTGACGGCGCATATTACGCATGGGAAAGCCAAGATGGCGGATTTGAAGCCTGCTCCGATTATAATGTGGTTGATGTATTTACAAAGCGCCCGATGCGTACATATTTCAGAGACAAGCAGTATCATGTATCGGCGGCGATAGTTTACGGAATAATGAAGTACATAGAAGCGACCGGAGATGATAAGCTTTTGGAAGAGGGCGCACTTGAAGTAATTATCGAATGTGCAAGAATGTACCGCAGTTTGCTGTTAAAGCGCGCTGACAGTAATCTTTACGAAATTCATGATGTTGTGGGTCCCGACGAATATCACGAGCGCGTGAACAACAACGCATATACAAACAAGATGGTTCAGTTTGTATTTAAAACCGCGTATGAAATGCTTTCATCAAACAGTGTCGCAAAGGATAAGCTGGCAGACAAATACGATACCGATGCACTTTGCAAAATATTTAAGGAATCCTACGAAAACATGTATGTGCCAGCTCCCAATTCAAAGACTGGTGTCATAGAGCAATTTGACGGATACTTTAAATTGGAGGATGTGAGTGTTTCAGAGGTTCGTTCACGCCTTTTGAATCCAAAGGAATACTGGGGCGGTGCATACGGTGTCGCTTCGGATACACAGGTTCTCAAACAAGCGGACGTTGTGGCTATGCTCAGCATATTCAAGAATGATTACACTGCAGATATTATGCGCAAAAACTTTGACTATTACGAGCCGAGAACCGAGCACGGCTCTTCCCTTTCGGCATGTATGTATTCATTACTTGCATGTAATATATGCAATCCGGATATGGCATATCCGCTGTTTATGAAATCGGCGTCTGCTGATCTTAAAAAAGGCGGCAAGGAATGGGCGGGCGACCTTTATATCGGAGGAACGCACCCCGCATCCGAGGGCGGCGCATGGATTGTTGCGGTAAAGGGTTTTGCCGGAATAGATGTTTCAAGCGGTAAGCCGATATGCAATCCAAAGCTTCCGAAACATTGGACCGGCATGCGCTTTAAGCTGGTGTTTAAGGGTGAGCTGTACAGTGTTTCAATAGAAAACGGCGCAGGCGAAATCAAAAAAATATAATTTTATCGCTGTAATACAAATAAAAATTCAGGCAAAAGGGCCGGGGAAAGCTTTCCCGGCTTTTCTGCTAAGATAAGTTGGCATGCACGCTTTCGGTTTATGGAACATCGGCCAAAACAGATTGCACCGCCATGTTAAATAACAAAAGAAAGGAGACTATTTTAAATGGACTTAAATGACGAAATCTGGAACCCTTGGCACGGCTGCCACAAATGCTCGGAGGGTTGCCAAAATTGTTATGCGTATTATTTGGATAAGCGCTACGGCAGAGATACAAATCAAGTGGTAAAAAACAAATCGAATTTTAATCTGCCGATAAAAAAGACGAGGGACGGTGATTACAAGCTTAAAAGTGGAAGCTTTGTGCGAGTGTGCATGGCAAGTGACTTTTTTGTTGAGGAAGCCGACGAATGGCGAGATGAGGCATGGAGCTTTATCAAGCGCCGCCCCGATGTAACTTTTTCGCTTTTAACAAAACGCGCGGAGCGCATTAAGGAGTGCCTGCCCCTCGGTTGGGGCGACGGATGGGATAATGTATCCTTTTCGGTTTCTTGTGAAAATCAAAAGCGTCTTGACGAAAGAATTCCGTACCTGCTCGATTTGCCCGCAAAGCACCGCTGGGTCAGCTTAAAGCCCTTTATCGGCGAGATTGACATTGAACCGTATCTTGAAAGCGGCAAAATCGAAACCGTTCTTGCCGGCGGAGAGAACTATTTAGGCTCTCGCCCGCTTCATTACGATTGGGTTAAACGGGTTCATGATGCGTGTGAAAAAAATAATGTTCAACTCATTTTCGGGCAAACGGGCAATGTCTTTATTGTGGACGGAAAGGAATACAAAATCCGCAATCGAACAGACCAAATGGTTCAAGCGCTAAGAAGCGGGTTGCATTTCCCGCCGGTTGACATTGAAAAAGAGGTCGAAGCCATATATGCGAGAAAAGCGGCTATGAAAGAGGCTATGGCAGAAAAAAGAAAACCGAAAGATAACGAAAAATTTCATTGCTGATAACAAGGAGGTAATTACTATGAACACATTGGATGCAATCTACAGCAGAAAATCAATACGAAATTTTAACGGAGAAAAAATCACTGAATCGGAGCTTAATGAAATACTCAAAACCGCATATGCCGCACCTATCGGACGTGCGATGTATGATACTTTGAGCATAGCTGTAATTGAGAACAAGGAAATTCTCGATTCCTGGGAAAAAACAGCGGCGGATGTTTTCGGCAATCCCGATATGCACCCGTTCTACGGAGCGCCGACCGTAATTTTGGTATCCTCAGTCATAGGCGAGGCAATGATGAATAACGTTAATTATTCAAATGCGGCAATTGTCGTTCATAACATGGCATTGGCGGCAACCGAGCTGGGCATCGGCGCTTGTCATATCTGGGGCGCGGTAGGTGCGCTCGGCGCAAATTGTGATTTGAAATCAAAGCTTGCAATTCCGGAAAACATGGTTCCATGCTGTGCAATCGCGCTGGGCAAAATCGATGAAAAATATGAAATCCGAGACATTCCTCATGAGCGCATTAAAACCGAGTTCGTGAAATAAATATAACAGCATTTTCCGTTATATTTAACCTTTTTTAACCGCTTGACAACTCCACTGTTGTCTGGTTTTCTTTTATTAACAAAAAGAGGCTGTAAAAACCTTTCCCAAAACAGTCCGATTTCGGTGTTGCTTTCGGGGCGGCTCACTTTACAGCCTCTTTTTCATGTTGCGTTTTTGCTATTTTGCTTTTTTCGTCTCATCCAGCATGTTCTCTGCAAATATCCCGTAACCTCGTGTCGGGTCATTTACAAAAACATATGTAACTTGATGATACCTACACCCCAAAGTCCTCAACACTCAGCTAA
>CAYMBZ010000037.1:0-16191 GCA_964388835.1 uncultured Lachnospiraceae bacterium | reverse complement strand
ACATTATTATAACATAAAATCGAAATATTATCAATATTTTTAGAAAAAATTGTGTAAAATAATAGACAAAGACACATTTTGTGGTATAATATTAAGTAGAAATACAACATGGAAAGGAAAATGACAATGGAAGAAAAGGATTTTTATAAAAAGCTTGCATATAAAACAAAGAATGTTTATAACGAGATGAACGCCGACGAACGCAGAGAAATGATGGACATGTGCGATGAGTACAGAAAATTTCTCGATAACGGAAAAACCGAGCGCGAATGTGTAAAGGAAGCGGTTAAAATGGCTGAGGAAAACGGATTTGTGCCGTTTTGCGAAAAGGAGAGCCTAAAACCCGGTGACAGGGTTTATTTTGTAAACCGCAAAAAAAATATCATGCTTGCGGTTATCGGAAAAAGTGATATTGAAGAGGGCGTGAATATTGTCGGTGCGCATATTGATTCACCGCGTCTTGACCTTAAGCAAAACCCCCTGTATCAATCAAAGGATGCGGCGCTTTTGAAAACGCACTATTACGGCGGAATAAAAAAGTATCAGTGGACGGCAATGCCGCTTGCACTGCACGGAGTTGCATACACAAAGGATGGGGAACAGGTTGAAATATGCATAGGAGAAAAGGATGACGATCCGGTTTTTTGTATAACGGATTTGCTTCCGCACCTTGCAAAGGACCAAATGGCAAAGAAGCTCGGTGAGGCAATAGAGGGAGAGGCACTCAACATTCTTATAGGAGGAATGGGACTTAACGATTGCGATATTGATGACAGTGTTAAATACAATGTTCTTAATATTTTGAACATTGCTTACGGAATAACCGAGGAAGCATTTTTGAGCGCTGAGCTGGAAGCGGTTCCGAGTCAAAAGGCGAGGAATGTAGGAATAGACAACAGCTTTATCGGCGCTTACGGTCAGGATGATCGCGTGTGTGCGTACACTGCGCTAAAGAGCATTTTTGAAGTGGAAATCCCGAACCGAACAGCTGTTTGCCTTTTGGTTGACAAAGAGGAAATCGGTTCGGTGGGAAACACCGGAATGTTGTCAAGATTTTTCGACATGGCGCTTGCGGAGCTTACTCAAAAGCTTAAGGGAAACTGTGACATGGTTACCTTTAACCGCGTGATACGCAATTGTGCATGTATGTCAAGCGATGTAAGTGCGGCGGTTGACCCGAATTACGAGGGGGTTTTTGAAAAGCAAAATTCCTCCTACGCGGGACGCGGAATGGCTCTGATGAAATATACCGGTTCGCGCGGAAAGTCGGGCGCATCGGATGCATCATCGGAATTTGTGCACGAAATTATATCGATTATGAACAAAAACAATGTTGTATGGCAGACTTGCGAACTGGGAAAGGTGGACCAGGGGGGCGGCGGAACTATTGCGATGTATGTTGCGAATCTTAATATGGATGTAATCGATTGCGGTGTCCCGGTATTGTCCATGCACTCGCCGTTTGAGGTTACGGCAAAGGGCGACATATATATGGCATACAAGGCATATAAGGCATTTTACAAGGAAAGATAAAAACATTAAAAAGGAGACAAAAAATGAGTGAAGAGTGTAATCACAATTGCGAAAGCTGTTCGGCAAACTGCGGAGAAAGAAGCGCGGAATCATTGATTGAAAAGCCGCATGAGCTTTCAAACATTAAAAAAGTAATAGGTATTGTCAGCGGTAAAGGCGGCGTGGGAAAATCATTGGTTACGGCAATGCTTGCGATAACGGCACAGCGAGGCGGATATAAAACCGCGATTATGGATGCGGATATCACAGGACCTTCCGTTCCCAAAATGTTCGGCATAAAAGATAAGGCGCAGGGAACCGAGATGGGAATACTTCCTGTAGAGAGCAAAACGGGAATAGACATTATGTCCGTTAATCTGCTCCTTGAAGATGAAAGTGACCCGGTTGTGTGGAGAGGTCCGATAATCGGCGGAACGGTAAAACAGTTTTGGACGGACGTTTTGTGGGGCGATGAGGATATTATGTTCATCGATATGCCGCCCGGAACGGGCGATGTTCCGCTGACCGTATTTCAATCCATTCCGGTAGACGGGATAATTGTTGTTGCATCTCCCCAAGAGCTTGTTTCCATGATTGTGGAAAAAGCGGTAAAAATGGCAAAGATGATGAATATTCCGATTTTGGGGCTGGTTGAAAATATGAGTTATCTTGAGTGTCCTGATTGCGGGAAGAAGATAAACGTGTTCGGAGAAAGCCATATCGATGAAACCGCAAAGAAATATGATTTGGAGGTTATCGGAAAAATTCCGATAAATCCAAAACTTGCGGCGGCATGCGATGCCGGAATGATTGAGCTGTTCAGCGGGGATTGGCTGGATAGAGTGAATGAGATTTTTGAAAAAATACTGTAAAACAATTGCTTGAAAAGTCTATCACCATGCAGATTTTCCTCGAAATATGACGAAAAATGAAAAATCTATTGACATTTAGGGGAAAATGTGCAATAATGATAAAAAATAATAATGCCCGCTTTTAAAAAGCGGAAGTTGGTAGAGGCGCGGTGTTTATGAGTAATGCGGCTTAGTTGACAGGTATCATGCCGTATAAAAGGAAACACTGCCGAAATGTACGGCTCTGCCTGAGGGTCGTATGTTGGGATACAGCAAAACATGCTGTGTACTGCCGCATAAGCGGAGCGCTATCACGATGGGTATTTTGGCATTTTGAGGTCGTGTACGTTTTTGCTTGAGCGTTCGCGGCCTTTTTGACTTAAAAAAACGGGCAAAAATTAAAGGTGGTTATATTTATGAAAAAAATTATTTCGGCGGTATTGGCATGTGCAATGATTTTTGCTCTTGCGGCATGCGGCGGTGAAAAGCCTCAGGAAGCAGACAGCAACGTGCTCAAGGTTGGTATGGAATGTAACTATGCTCCGTATAACTGGGCGCAGGCAGACGATTCAAACGGTGCTGTTCCGATTGCAAATGTTGATAATATGTACACAAACGGCTATGACGTTCAAGTTGCACTGAAAATCGCGGAATCAATGGACAAGGAAATCGAGATTTATTCCTATGAATGGGACAGCCTCGTGCCGGGCGTTCAATCGGGCAAGCTTGATATGATTATTGCCGGCATGAGCCCGACTGAGGAGAGAAAGGAAAAAATCGATTTCTCGGATAATTATTACACTTCCAATCTTGTTATCATAACAAAAGAGGACAAGCTCGGCGATGTTAAAACAATAGAGGATCTTGCAGGTTATAAGATTGCTGCACAATCCGGAACTTCACACTTAGCGGCACTTGAATCACAGACAGAAGCTAAGGTGAATGAGCTTGCAGACTTTACAACAATGTTTATGGCACTTTCTGCGGGAACAATCGACGGATATGTTTCCGAGGAGCCTACAGCAATGTCCGTTTGTGCAGACAGCGCATACAGTTACATTCCGCTTGTAAACAACGAAACGGGCTTTACTGTTCCCAAAGAGGATACAAGTATAGCTGTCGGAGTTAAAAAAGGTTCGGAGCTTAAAGAAGCAATAAATGAATTTGTAAGCGGTTTTGATACAAATGCTCAGAAAGCGCTTATGGAAGAAATGGTTTCAATAGCTCCGTCGGAAGAATAATAAGGATTTACCATGATTAATTTTGTTAAAGAAGTTATAAATATATTTACGCAGTACCGCGGATATTTTGCGCAGGGTATCGGTTTTACCATGCTGATTGCCCTGTCCGGTACGATTATAGGACTTATAATAGGTCTTATCACGGGAATAATCAGAACAATTCCGGTATCGAAAAATCCGTTAGTGAGATTTTTGCTGAAAATCGTAAATGTCGTAATAAGCATATATGTTGAGGTTTTCCGCGGCACGCCTATGATGGTTCAATCAATGGTAATTTTCTGGGGATATGCGTTTATGAATGACGGCGCAACTCTTCCGCTTATTCCTGCGGGTATATTCATTGTTTCAATCAACACTGGTGCGTATATGGCGGAAATTGTGCGCGGAGGAATTATCTCCATTGACAAGGGTCAGTTTGAGGGTGCGTATTCGATAGGAATGAATCATTGGCAGACAATGCTTCATGTGATAATTCCGCAGACAATGCGAAATATTTTACCGGCGATAAGCAATGAGTTCGTTATCAATATCAAGGATACATCAGTGCTGAATGTTATCGGTGTTACCGAACTGTATTTCTTTACGGCAAAGATTTCAAAGATGACATGGTCTATTTTTGAAACATATATTGTGGCATGCGTGATTTACTTTATTTTGACCTTCACGATAACGCGTCTGTTGCGGTTTGTTGAGCATAAAATTGACGGTCCGTCATCATACAGCATAAATATTGATGAGGACACCGCGGTAAAGGAGGTCCGATAAATGAGCAAGATAATTTCAATAAACGGACTTAAAAAATCTTTCGGAAAAAACGAAGTGCTTAAGGATATTAATTTTTCGGTTAATACCGGAGATGTTACCTGTATAATAGGCGCATCCGGCTCGGGAAAATCCACCATGCTGAGGTGTATAAATCTGCTGGAAGAGCCTACGGGCGGAGAGATTATCTATAACGGAAAAAATATTTTGGAAACCAAAAATATTCCGGAATACCGCGCAAAGGTGGAAATGGTTTTCCAGAGCTTCAATCTTTTTGAAAATATGACGGTTTTGAAAAACTGCATGATAGGGCTGAGAAAGGTGTTGAAGCAGGACAAGGAAACAGCAAAGAAAGAGGCAATGTTCTACCTTGAAAAGGTTGGTATGCTTCCGTATATAAACGCAAAGCCGAAACAATTGTCCGGAGGACAGAAGCAGAGAGTAGCCATTGCGCGTGCGCTGGCAATGAAACCGGATGTAATCCTTTTTGATGAACCGACATCGGCTCTTGACCCGCAAATGGTCGGAGAGGTTTTGGAGGTCATAAAAAAGCTTGCGTCGGAGGGGCTTACAATGATAATTGTTACCCATGAAATGGCGTTTGCACGCGACGTTTCCAATCATGTTGTCTTTATGCATAACGGCGTTATTTGCGAAGAGGGAACACCGGAGGAGATTTTCAAGACACCTCAAAAAAATGAGACAAAGGAATTTTTGTCAAGATTTATGAATAATTAATGAGCGGAGGATGTAAGCTTTTTTGCATCCTCTTTCTATAGAACAAACTTCGCTGCGATATTTTAAATTATCACAGGTTGAATTAAAATAATTAATGTAATATTTTTGTTGAAATATTTCACCGTTTATGGTATAATGAGTTTAATCGTGAAACGATTAAACTCAATGAATTGCCTGCGGCAAGAATTGAATCCTACGGTTTCATGAATTTAGCCTTACGGCTCATGAATTGCACCTTACGGTGCATTAAAAGACAATTCAAATCATGTTGCGAAATCATGTTGCGCAAGCAACAAATCATGGCGGAGTCAATTCATTAAAATGATAACATCTAAATCGTTCACCGATTTAAATTTCGGAAAAGTGTCTTCATTCTTTTGAGGGATGGCAGCGGGAAAGATAAGTAATAATATCGCGTAAGCTGTTAAATGGAGGAAAATGATATGCTTATTAAAGAAAAAATACACATGGATATGCAGGCTCTTATTGAAAACGGACCTATAACGATTGTTGCGTTCGGCGACAGCGTAACGCATGGTGCGTTGAGGGATAAGAATGATTACGAAACGGTTTACTGGAATCGATTGAAAAAGAAAATAAACAGCTTAAACAGTTATGTTCCGGTAAATGTTATAAATGCGGGCATTGGCGGACTTACGGCAAAAGGCTCAATAAAAAGAATGGATAAGCAGGTGTTGGCGCATAATCCCGATTTAATAATTGTATGCTTCGGGTTAAATGATGTGAATGACCCACTTGATGATTATATCGATTCTCTGGAAGAGATTTTTGAAAAGGCTTTGAAAAGCGGGGCTGAGGTTGTTTTTATGACACCGAACATGCTGAATACTTCTGTTGCGAAAGATACACCAAAGCAGTATTATGATTATGCCATAAAAACAGCGCAGATGCAGAATGAGGGAAAAATGGATTTATATATGGATTCTGCGGTTAAGCTGGCAACAAGGATGGGAATAAAGGTATGTGACTGCTATAAGAAATGGAAAAAGCTGAGTGAGACGCAGGATATCACTTACCTTTTGGATAATCGCATAAATCATCCGACAAGAGAAATGCACGAGCTGTTTGCGCAAAGCTTATTTGAAACGATATTTGACGGAATTGATATCGGTACGGCAGCTTATAACAATACAATGTATGAAGATAACGGGAGGACTTAACATGGATATAACCGACGCAGTTTTGAAAAGCGGTCAGGATAAATTGAGAATAATACAGGAGCTTGTTCCGGGAAAACAGATAACTCTGGCGCATATTATAGCGGGGCCGGATGATATTTTGTATAAGAAGCTGGGTCTTAATCCGGAGATTGATTATAACCGCGATTCAATCGGTATAGTTACTATGTCACCGGCGGAAACTGCGGTTATTGCGGCGGATATCGCGATGAAATCCTCCGATGTTGAGCTGGGATTTGTGGACAGATTCAGCGGAACGTTGATAATAACAGGAAGCGTGTCAAACACCGAAGCGGCAATAGATGCGATATGCGGATATGCGAAAGAAAAATTAGGCTTTGCCGTTTGCGATATTACAAAAACCTAATGAAAAAGATTATACTTATAGGAAGAAGCGAGAGCGGTAAAACCACCCTGATACAGGCGTTAAAGGGTGAAAAAATCCAATATCACAAGACACAGTATGTTAATCATTTTGATGTTATAATAGATACTCCCGGGGAATATTGCGAAACGAAAAATTTGGGTGCGGCCCTTGCAATGTACACATTTGAAGCGGATGTTGTGGGACTTTTGCTGTCCGCAACGGAGCCGTACTCATTGTTTTCGCCGTGCTGTGCAGTTATGGCAAACAGACCGGTGATAGGGATTGTCACAAAAACCGACCGTGCGGATGCAGTTCCCGAAAGAGCCGAGGCGTGGCTCAAGCTGGCGGGATGTGAAAAAGTGTTTTTTACATCCTCCTACAACAGCGACGGAATTGTAGATATTCTGGAATATCTGCGTGAGGATGGGGATGTAATGCCATGGGAGGAAGCGGAAAGGACGTGAAAAAATGGATATGAATAACGATACAATGAAAATAAGCTTTGAGCTGGATAAGGAAAACGAAGTGCGCGAAATCATCGATTCAGTTTACGATGCGCTAAAAGTAAAGGGATATGACCCGATAAGCCAAATTGTGGGATATATTCTGTCAGACGACCCGACATACATTACAAGCTACAACGGTGCGCGCAGTATGATTGTAAAGGTAGAACGTGATGAGCTTTTGGAAGAGCTTGTCAAAAATTATATAAAAAATATGTGACGGGAGAAATCGCATATGATTGATTTTCATTCTCATGTACTGCCGGGGATAGATGACGGTGCGGGCAGTGTACGTACAAGTATTGAGATGCTGAGAGCGTCGCATAATATGGGTGTTGACACGATTGTTTCAACTTCACATTGCTATCCTACGGATAAAAATGCGGTTCTTGATTTTCTAAGCGAAAGAGAAAGGGCATACGGTATTCTTAAAACAGAGACAGCGGCGGAAAAGGAAAAATTTCCGAGGCTGGTTTCGGCGTCCGAGGTGCATTTGTGTCGCGGAACGAGTTCTATACGCGAGATAGAGGAGCTGTGTATTGATAAAACGGAATACATGCTTGTCGAAATGCCATATTCCGATTGGCAGGATGATGATTATGAAGAGCTGTACGGATTGATACGAAGAGGAATTAAGCCGATTATGGCGCATCTTGACCGCTATCTTGAAAGAACGGAGGGTGTGAAAGAGATTTTGTCGCTTAACGTTTTGTGCCAGATTAATGCGGATGCTTTTTTAAATAAATCCCTGAGAAAAAAGTTGCTTTATTTATTTACGCATGACGCGGCGCATGTTATCGGCAGTGATATGCATAACATGACATCAAGACCGCCGAACATTGCTTTTGCGGCGGAGGTTATAGACCAAAAATTCGGTAAAAGTTACAGTGATTTTATTCTGCACAATGCCGAGCGCATACTGGCAAATAGGACGGTGGACTCGGCAAGACTTCCGGAACCGGGATTTTTGAAAAAAATCTTTCTGTGAGGAAAAGGGCGGATTGATTCCCGATTGCCGCATTTTTGCGGAAACGGGAATTTTTGCTGTTATAAATTATTCTCATAATGAGGATTGATTTGAATATAATAATCTGTTATAATAAGTAACAAAAAAAGCTGACAGACGGAGGAAAATTTATGAAACAAAAGCTTTCGGGCATACAGCCGGAGCGCGTATTCGGATATTTTGAGGAAATATGCCATGTTCCGCGGGGTTCGGGAAACACCGCACCAATTGCGGAATATTGCGTGGAATTTGCAAAGAAACATTCGCTTGAATATATCCGCGATGATGCGGATAATGTTGTTATTTTCAAGCCGGCATCAAGCGGATATGAGGGTTCGCCTCCGATTATTCTTCAAGGTCACCTTGACATGGTATGTCAAAAGGAAAAGGATTTGGAGAAAGATTTTGAAAAAACAGGTCCTGTGCCGTATATTGACGGGGATAGAATAAGAGCAAAAGGGACAACTCTCGGGGCGGACAACGGAATAGCGTGCGCGATAATTTTGGCGGTTTTGGAGGATAAAAATGCCGCTCATCCGCCGATTGAAGCTGTTTTTACGAGCGATGAAGAAATAGGCATGATAGGCGCGGAAAAGCTTTCTTGCGGTGCTTTGCGCGGAAAGCGAATGATAAATTTGGATGCCGAGGATTTTGGAAAGCTGACTGTTTCCTGTGCGGGGGGGAGCGATTTTAAAATGCTAATTCCCATCAAAAGGGAAAAAGTTTCGGCAAAATACGCGGAAATAACATTAAAAGGACTGAAGGGCGGTCATTCCGGAATAGAAATTGCCGGCGGACGGGTAAATGCAAATTTACTTGCCGGACGAATTCTCAATTATGTAAGAAAAATTGCGGAATTTGACATAATAAGTATTGACGGAGGCGATAAAGGAAATGCAATTCCATGCGCGTGCACCGTCAGACTTGCACTTTCCGACAGTGAAGGGTTTAAGGAAAAGGCGGAAAGCTATATAGATACAATACGCACCGAGCTTGCCGCGCGTGAACCTGGATTTTCCGCTGACGTAATGGTGGGGGAAGAAAAAGAGCTGTCTGCAATTTCGCGGGATATGCGGGAAAAACTCATTTTCATGCTTTTATGTGCACCGAACGGAGTGGTGGAAATGAGCGCGGAAATCGAAAATCTTACCGAAACTTCACTGAATCTCGGAATTGTAAAAACCGAGGAAAACAGCATAACTCTGCTGTTTACGCTCAGAAGCAACAAAAGGTCGGCGCTGGAATTTTTGGAGGAAAGACTTTTTGAGTTCTCCTCCTGTGTAAAGTGCAGTGTGGAAACCTCGGGAAGATACGACCCATGGGAATATAAAGCCGAGTCGGAGCTTCAAATGCTGTACAAACAGGTATTTACCGAGACTTGCGGATATGAACCTGAGGTGGCGGCAATTCATGCAGGGCTTGAGTGTGCGGTATTTTCAAAAAAAATACAAGACCTCGATTGCATTGCTATAGGTCCGGATATAAAGGATGCACATACCGTAAGCGAAAGCTTGGGGATAAAATCGGTCGAAATGATTTATAAGCAGGTTTTAAGAATATTGGAGCTTTGCAGATAAATTTAAATTACAAAAGTATTTAAAAAGCCGCATATTGCGGCGGAACGGAGAGAAATATGGACAACAAAAACGAATTTAAGCCGTACATTCCGGCAGAGAAAGTAACACCTGAAATTACGGTGACGTCAATTTTAATGGGTGTGCTTCTTGCGGTGGTTTTCGGCGCGGCGAACGCCTACCTGGGATTGAGAGTGGGAATGACAGTGTCTGCATCAATTCCGGCGGCGGTTATTGCCATGGGTGTTATACGCGTGGCGATGCGTAAAAATTCCATACTGGAAAGTAACATTGTACAAACTGTAGGGTCTGCAGGTGAATCTCTTGCGGCGGGCGCGATTTTTACACTTCCGACACTGTTTTTGTGGGCGGCTGAGGGAAAATCGGACAAGCCGGGAATGGTGGAAATAACTTTGATTGCACTTATCGGCGGCTTGCTCGGAGTGTTTTTCATGGTTCCACTCAGAAATGCTTTAATTGTAAAGGAACACGGAACATTGCCCTATCCTGAGGGTACCGCGTGTGCTGAGGTATTGCTTGCCGGAGAAGAGGGCGGAGCAAATGCTTCAACGGTGTTTGCCGGAATGGGCTTTGCGGCGATATTTAAGTTTATAATAGACGGACTTAAATTAGTTGTCGGAGAGGTTTCTGTGAGCGTAAAGGGCTACGCGGGAGAAATAGGAACACAGATATATCCGGCTGTAATGAGCGTGGGTTATATATGCGGAGCAAGAATTTCTTCGTACATGTTTGCCGGTGGTGTAATGAGTTGGCTGGTATTGATTCCGCTTATTGTTCTGTTCGGAGGGGATGTTGTTTTGTATCCGGGGGACGCACCTATAAGCGAAATGTTTGCTTTGGGCGGTGCAAGCGCGATTTGGAAATCATATATAAGATATATAGGAGCGGGAGCTCTTGCGGCGGGCGGTATAATCAGCTTGATCAAATCACTTCCGCTGATTTGTAAAACTTTCGGCGGCGCAATGAAGAGTATGTCATCAACAAAGATAGGTGGCGGAAAGCGTACCGAATTGGATTTGAGCATGAAAACCGTTCTTGCGGCGATTGTTATTCTGACACTTTTGGTATGGCTTGTTCCGGCGATTCCGGTTACGCCTCTCGGTGCGATTTTGATAGTGGTGTTCGGGTTCTTCTTTGCAACCGTTTCTTCAAGAATGGTGGGACTTGTCGGAAGCAGCAACAATCCGGTTTCCGGCATGGCGATTGCGACACTTTTGGTTTCCACACTGATTTTGAAAGTTACCGGAAACACAGGAATTTCAGGTATGACCAGTGCCATTGCAATCGGTTCGGTTATATGCATTGTTTCGGCGATTGCGGGCGATACATCGCAAGACCTTAAGACGGGATTTTTGCTCGGTGCAACACCGAAAAAACAGCAAATAGGAGAAATTGCCGGTGTTGTTGCGGCGGCATTTGCAATCGGCGGAACTCTTTATCTTCTTGACAGTGCATGGGGCTTCGGCTCACAGGAGCTGGGCGCGCCGCAGGCAACTTTGATGAAGCTTATTGTTGAGGGCGTTATGGAGGGAAATCTGCCTTGGGCGCTTGTTTTCACCGGGGTGTTTATCGCGGTTGTTGCGGAAATTGTGGGAATCCCCGTTCTTCCGTTTGCGATAGGAATTTATCTGCCGGTACAGCTTAACGCATGCATTATGATTGGCGGAATTCTTCGTCTTATAACCGAAAATGTTAAAAAGGACAATAATGAAAGAACAGCGGCGGTAAATAACGGCGTTCTGTTCTGTTCAGGAATGATTGCGGGTGAGGGACTTGTCGGAATCGTTCTGGCACTTTTCGCAGTATTCGGCATTGATGCGGCAATAGACCTTTCTGCAAGATTTAATATTCCGACGGCATTCTCTAACGTGGGTGCACTGGTTGTATTTGCACTCATTATATTGAGCGTTGTCAAATTTTCGATTTTGAAAAAGAGTAAGTAATTATGAAAAAATTAAACAACGAAAATTATCTTGAAAGAGTGCCGAGCCGTAAGTGTGACATAGTATATTCCGCAGATAAAAGCGGGATTGTAACCCTTGAAATCGAAAATAAAGGGGTATTTAACAGGCTTGCGCAAAAGCTTTTAAAAAAGCCGAGAATCAGCTATATTCATCTTGATGAAAACGGGAGTTTTGTTTGGCAGATTTTGGATGGAAAAAAAACGATAACGGAAATCGGGAATGAGGTTTACAAAAAATTCGGCGAAGAGGCAAATCCGCTGTACGAGCGATTGGCGCAGTATATAAGTATACTGGAAAGCTACGGCTTTATAGATTGGAAATAAGACAGTATGTAGCCGATATCAAAAGCGACTAAGCTTTGATATCGGCTTGCATTTTTGCTTGATTTTTAGAAAAATGCGGAATTTTGTGAGATGATATGGGTTATTCATAAAAAGTTTACAATTTTTCACTGAAAACTATTGAAAAATTAAAAAGTTTGTGTTATAATAAAAAAGATGTAAAAAACGGAGAGGTGGCCGAGTGGCCGAAGGCGCAACATTGGAAATGTTGTGAGGGTAACACCTCCGTGAGTTCGAATCTCATCCTCTCCTCCAACTTGCATTATACATCACGGGTTTGGTATTTGCTAGAGGGTGCGTTAATGCAACATATTTTGTGCATATTATCGAGAGAAGCTTCTCACGATATATGCTCTTTTTTTCTAATAAAACCGCTCTTGCGGCAAAATAATCAAGGAAAGGGGCTGACGTTATGATAAAGCGTCTTGCAAAAAGCGTAAGAGAATATAAGGCTGCAACAATTCTTACGCTGGTTTTTATTATCGGTGAAGCAATTATGGAAACATTGCTTCCGTTTATTACAGCCGAATTGGTAAACAACATAAAAAACGGAACTGATATGGCGGTAATTCTGAGAACCGGAGCACTGCTCATAGTGATGGCATGTGCATCATTGGCGTGCGGCGGAATTGCGGGATTTACCTGTGCCAAGGCATCCACCGGCTTTGCGAAGAATTTAAGAAAGGATATGATGTATAAAATACAAAATTTCACCTTTCACAATATCGACAAGTTTTCGTCGTCATCACTTGTTACGCGTATGACAACGGACGTGTCGAACGTTCAAATGTCATTTATGATGATTATTCGTACAGCGATAAGAAGTCCGCTTATGCTTATTTTTTCAATAGTAATGGCATATGTGATGGGCGGAGCGTTGGCAACCGCATTCGTAATAGTTATTCCCGTACTCGGAGTAGGTCTTTACCTTGTCAGCCGAAAGGCAATGCCGGCATTCAGACGCGTGTTTAAAAAATATGACCGATTGAACGAATCTATCGAGGAAAATGTTCGTGGCATGCGCGTTGTAAAGGGATTTTCCAGAGAAGAATATGAAAAGAAAAAATTCGGTGTTGCGGCTGAGGATATCTGCAATGACTTTACAAGGGCGGAAAGGATTGTGGCTCTTAATACACCGCTTATGCTGCTTTGCATGAACTTCAACATGGTTTTTGTGCTGCTAATAGGTTCAAAAATGACTATTGAAAGCATGGGCAAGGCAATTGATGTAGGTCAGATTTCGGCTATGCTCACCTACGGAACGTCTATACTTATGGCGCTTATGATGCTGTCGATGATTTATGTAATGATAACCATGTCGGCGGAATCCGCAAAGCGTATTTGTGAGGTTCTGGATGAGGTTCCGACACTTACCGAAGCGGAGAAGCCTGTCAGTACTATAAAGGACGGAAGTGTGGATTTTGACAATGTAAGCTTTAAGTATTCCGAAAAAGCTAAGAAAAATGCGCTTGAAAGCATAGATATTCACATAAAATCCGGTATGACGGTGGGAATAATCGGCGGAACAGGCGCGGGAAAATCCTCTATTGTACAGCTTATTCCGCGTCTGTATGACGTAACCGAAGGAAGTGTGCGTGTAGGCGGAATCGATGTACGCGAATACGGAATACGCGAGCTCAGAGACTCGGTTGCCATGGTTTTGCAGAAAAATCTGCTTTTCTCGGGAACAATAAGAGAAAATCTTCGCTGGGGCAATGAGAATGCAACGGATGACGAGATTGCTGAGGCTTGCCGATTGGCTCAGGCAGATGAGTTTGTAAGAACGTTCCCGGATGGCTACAATACTAGGATTGAGCAGGGCGGAACAAACGTTTCGGGAGGTCAGAAGCAACGTCTGTGCATTGCAAGAGCACTTTTGAAAAAACCTAAAATACTTATTTTGGATGACTCGACAAGTGCGGTTGATACAAAAACCGATTCACTTATCAGGGATGGCTTTAAAAAGTACATTCCCGAGACTACAAAGATAATAATTGCTCAGAGAGTTTCATCGGTAGAGGATGCCGACATGATAATCGTCATGGAAAACGGCGGAGTTGCCGATTGCGGAACTCACAACGAGCTTATCGAGCGTTGTGAGATTTACAGTGAAATTTATGCTCAGCAAACAAACGGAGGTGACAGTGATGAAGAATAATGCACCTAAAAATAAAGCAAAATCGAATACATTCGGGCGTATAATTAAGCTTTTGTGCGGGTATTACCCGAGACTTGTGCCTGTTACAGCATTTTGTATATTGTTTTCCGCAGCAGCCGCGGCTGTTCCGGATTTGTTTATCCAAAAGGTAATCGCAGTAATTGAAAAATGGTGTGCAACGGGGGATTGGGTGTCTGCATATTCCGAAATACTGCCTAAGATAATTTTCTTGGTTATAGTATACGTATTGTCGCTTGCCACCACGGTAATATATACACAGTTTATGGCGTATATTACGCAAGGTTTTTTAAATAAGCTTCGCTGTCAGATGTTTGACGGCATGCAGAATTTGCCGATTAAATTTTTCGATACGCACAAGCACGGCGATATCATGAGCTATTACACCAATGATATCGATACACTGCGCCAGCTGATTTCACAATCGCTTCCGGCACTTATAAGAGCGGGTTCGGTAGTAATCTGTGTGTTGGGAATAATGTTGTATTTCAGTGTGTGGATGACCCTTGTTGTGCTGGCGGGCGTTGTTATAATGATGGTTGTGTCAAAAAAGGTCGGCGGCGGTTCGGCTAAATATTTCATTCGTCAGCAGGCGTCTTTGGGAAAGACCGAGGGCTTTGTTCAGGAAATGATGAACGGTCAAAAGGTTATTAAGGTTTTCTGTCACGAAGAGGAATGTAAGGCGGATTTCGACAAAATAAATGATGAGCTTTGTGCTGACAGTTGCCGCGCACATGCGTATGCAAATATATTGGGACCTATTATCCAGAACATAGGAAACATTCTGTACGTAATTGTAGCTGTTGCCGGAGGTTTGTTCATCTTATCGGGAATTCCTAATATCGGCTTTTCGGGCATGGCATTTTCAATAAGTATCGTAGTGCCGTTTTTGAATATGACAAAGCAGTTTACCGGTAATGTAAACCAGCTTACTCAGCAGATAAATTCAATTGTTATGGGTATTGCCGGCGCGGAAAGAATTTTTGATTTGATGGACGAAACCGCAGAGGCTGATGAAGGCTACGTAACACTTGTAAATGCCGAAACGGATAAGGACGGTAACCTTACCGAAACAAAGAAACATACCGGAATGTGGGCATGGAAGCATCCCCATGGCGACGGAACGATAACATATACGCCTCTTTGCGGTGATGTGCGTTTGTTTGATGTTGATTTTGGATACGTTGAGGGAAAAACGGTTCTTCACAATGTTTCGGTTTACGCAGAGCCGGGTCAAAAGGTGGCATTTGTCGGTGCAACCGGCGCGGGCAAAACCACAATAACCAATCTGATTAACAGATTTTACGATATCGCAGACGGAAAAATCCGTTATGACGGAATAAATATCAATAAAATCAAAAAGTCGGATTTAAGACGTTCTTTGGGAATAGTTCTTCAGGAAACGAACCTGTTTACCGGAACAGTAATGGAAAATATCAGATACGGAAATTTGGAAGCTACCGATGAAGAATGTATCAAAGCCGCAGTGCTCGCGGGTGCGGATGATTTCATAACGCGTCTGCCTAACGGATATGAGACGGAGCTTACCAACAACGGAGCAAATCTTTCTCAGGGACAGAGACAGCTTATTGCAATTGCCAGAGCCGCGGTTGCGGACCCGCCGGTTATGATAATGGATGAAGCTACATCCAGCATCGATACAAGAACCGAGGCGATTGTACAGCGAGGTATGGATCAGCTTATGAAAGGCAGAACCGTATTTGTAATTGCTCACAGACTTTCTACCGTAAAGAATTCCGATGTGATCATGGTTTTGGAAAACGGACGAATTATAGAACGCGGAAGTCATGATGAGCTTATTGCCGAAAAAGGTAAGTATTATCAGCTTTATACCGGAGCTTTTGAGCTTGAATAATGCGGCTTCCTGTTCGGATTAATGATTCTAAAGGGGATGTGAAAGCACTTTGTTTTTACA
>CAYMBZ010000036.1:0-16270 GCA_964388835.1 uncultured Lachnospiraceae bacterium | reverse complement strand
GAATAGAAAATGATTTTCGGGATTGGCTGTGATTTGTGCGCGATAAGCAGAATTGAGTCTGCCGGAGACCGTTTTTCGGAGAGGTACTTTACTGAAAATGAGCAAAAACTGTTTGAAAATAAAAAAAGAAATAAGCCGCAGACAGTTGCGGCTAATTTTGCTGTAAAAGAGGCTTTTTCAAAGGCACTGGGAACCGGTGTGAGAAACTTCGGACTCTGTGATATTGAGGTTCTTAGGGATAATATGGGAAAGCCGTATGTAAATCTCATGGGAGATGCGAAAAAAACAGCTGAGGATATGGGAATAAGCTCAGTGTTTGTATCGATTTCACATGAGGCGGATTTTGCGATGGCATATGTGGTTCTTGAGAGGTAGATAAGTATGAGGGTGTGTTATGCGGAGCAGATGCGGCGCGCGGACCGAAGAGCAATGGAGGAATTCGACATTCCGAGCATTGTGCTTATGGAAAATGCGGCGAATTCCTGTCTGCGAGAGATAGAGAATTTTGAGCATGTTGCGGTAATTTGCGGAAAGGGAAATAACGGCGGTGACGGACTTGCCATAGCGAGGAAGCTTATTATAATGGGCAAGGATGTGAAAATTTACCTTGTTTTGGGAACGGATTTTGTCGGCGATGCACTTACAAATTACAGAATTTTGGAAAACATGGGCGTTGCAATGAATTCTGCGGATAACTTGCCTGAACTTAAATACGACATACAAGCCGCGGATTGTGTGGTTGATGCGATTTTCGGAACAGGATTTAAAGGAACCGTATCCGGAAATGCGGCGGAAGTTATACAAACAATAAACGATTATGCAAAATTCGTACTGTCGGTAGATGTTCCCTCGGGGATAAATGCGGACAGCGGCGAGGCGGAGATTGCGGTAATTGCCGACAAGACGGTAACTTTCGGTGCATACAAAACGGGAATGCTTTTATATCCTGCGGCGGAGTTTACGGGAAAGGTAACCGTTGCGGATATATCATTGCCGGATGAAGTGTTTAAATCTTCAGAACCGGATATACGTATAGCCGATTCAAAATTAATCGAGAAGATACTGCCGAGACGATATGCAAACTCGCATAAGGGAGATTACGGAAAGATTTTTGTAATAGGCGGCAACAAAACCATGCCGGGAGCGGTATGCATGGCATGTAATGCAGTGCTTAAGTCGGGAGCGGGTACGGTTACGGCATGCGTTCCGGAAGAAATTGCGGAAATTATCCACATAAATTCTGTGCCGTCCATGACATATCCGGTAAGATTTGAACGCGATATTGATGACGTAATCGAAAAAGCAAAGGAATACGATGTTGTTTTATTCGGTTGCGGAATAGGCAGAGAGGACTATGTGTTGTCCTTACTTAAAGGAATTCTTTCCTCCGTAAACGTCCCGATTGTGGTTGATGCGGACGGGCTTTATGCGCTTTCAAAAAATCTCGATATGCTGAAAAATGCAAAGGCTGAGATAATTTTAACGCCACATTCCGCAGAAATGGCGCGACTTATCGGTAAGGACGTAAATTATGTTGAACAAAACAGATTTTCCGTCTCCCGTGATTTTTCGAAAAGATACGGAGTGACACTTGTTTTGAAGGGAAATCATAGTATAATAACATCGCCGCAGGGAGAGCAGTATGTAAATATAACCGGGAACAGCGGAATGGCAACCGCCGGCAGCGGAGATGTACTTGCCGGAATGACAGCGGCGCTTGCGCATAATGCGGAAAAGCCAGAATATGCGGCATGTGCGGCAGTTTATCTGCATGCTGCGGCGGGAGATTTTGCGGCGAAGAGGTTATGTGAAACGTCGGTAACGGCGACGGATATAATCGAGTCCGTTTTCCAAGCATTTCCTGTGGAAAAATAATTAAAAGTATGATAAAATGAAAAGGAAACAACGCAATGAACAGAACATGGGCAGAAATAGATATTGATGCATTAAAATACAATGCTTCGAATATAAGAAAAATAACAAATCCCAATGCAAGACTTATGGCGGTAGTAAAGGCAGATGCATACGGTCACGGATATCGTGAGTGCTGTAAGGCCCTTTTGGATAGTGGCGTAGATTGCCTTGCGGTTGCAATTGTTGCGGAAGCCAAGGAATTGAGACGCTCCGGATTCGATGTGCCGATTCTTATATTGGGTGCAACTCTTGCGGAGGAAGCCGATGATATTGTGGAATACGATATAATGCCGAATATATATAATTATGAATTCGCAAAATGCCTTTCCGACAGTGCAAAACGGCATAATAAAACGGTAAAAATTCATTTGAAAATCGATACCGGTATGTCCCGCCTGGGATTTGCGTGCGGGGAGGACAATACCGAGGTAATCAAGGAAATTGTAAGAATTTCCGAGCTTGCCAATGTGGAGATTGACGGAATTTTTTCACATCTTGCTTGTGCGGATGAAGCGGATAAGGAATATACCCTCTTGCAACTGAACAGATTTTCAAAACTGATAGGTGAGCTGGAGGAAATAGGAATAAATATACCGTGTAAGCATATTGCAAACAGTGCGGCGATTATGATGTACCCGGAGGCACACTTTGATATGGTGCGTGCGGGGATAATACTGTATGGGTATTATCCGTCAATGGAGGTTGATAAATCACGCCTGGATTTAAAGCCGGTAATGACTTTGAAATCCCGCGTTACCCAGGTAAAAAAAACAGAGGCTGGCAGAGGCGTGAGCTACGGAAAAACGTACATAACCGATAGGGAAACAAAAATAGCGACAATTCCGATTGGTTATGCAGACGGATATCCGAGATGCCTGTCACACAAAGCGGCAGTGGTAGCCGGTGGCAAGCTTTGTAACGTCATAGGAAGAATTTGTATGGATCAATGTATGATTGACGTCACAAATGTCAATAATATCAGTATAGGTGATGAAGTGATCATATACGGCAATGACAAGATAACCGCAGATGACGTTGCAGGCTGGATGGACACAATTAATTATGAGGTTTTGTGTATGGTGTCAAAGCGAATTCCGCGAATTTACCAAGAGAACGGGAGGGAAATAACAACACTTAATTATTTGGATAAAATATGATAAAGAGAAATGAATAACAGGGGGCCTGATTGCTTTGTCACAATTAAAAAAGGTCATGTCCGGTCTTACTTTCGATAAGAAAAAAAATAAGTCCCTGCCCAAAATTTACCATGCGTTTAAAGCAGAAAAGGAACTTAAGCAAGGCTATAAGGAAATGGCTTCTTTAAATCTTTCGTTAGCCCGGATGTGTTTTGAGTCGGATAATGAAGCATTATCCTGCTGTGAGGAAAAACTGACGGAGTGTGAATAGCGGTGATTGTAAAACGAGGAGATATATATTACGCCGATTTGAGCCCGGTTGTGGGCAGTGAGCAAGGCGGTATTCGGCCTGTTCTGATAATCCAAAACGATGTCGGCAACAAGTACAGCCCGACCGTTATAGCGGCGGCGATAACATCTCAGATAAATAAGGCAAAAATGCCGACACATATTGAGTTATCTGCTTCCGAATACGGACTCTACAAGGATTCGGTAATATTGCTGGAGCAAATCAGAACCATCGACAAAAAACGCCTGAGGGAAAAGGTGGCACATTTGGATAAAAAGCTTATGAAGAACGTTAATGACGCGCTGGCAGTAAGCTTCGGACTTGGTGATATTTAGCCTTTTAAGTATAGAGAAGATTTAGGAGGTTATTATGTATAGAAAAATTATGTAGCGGTATGCTACATACAGCAAAAAGCTGTGAAATTTTTGGCTTTATGCTGTTTTTGGGCACTGTAAAAGATGTTTTACAGTGCCCTTTTTGTATAACGAAAACCACCGGGTAGTCGGGGTGTGGATATATGCTTTGTCGGTGGATAAATTGTAGGGGTAGGTGTCTCGATTGTCCGCATGTGCTGTTCATATTAGTACTTTTGAGCGACCAAAAGTACTAAAAGTTGCAAAGGGGCACCTTTTGAACCCCGTAGGTTTTGCAGCTTCAAACAAGTCGTAAGTTTCGTCGTCTTTTACAAGGTAAAAGCTACAAAACTTCGACAACTCGCCTTATATGTGCAAGCCGAGGGGAGATATGTGCGGAATTTTTTTCAAAGTGTTTACAGGTCTGAAAGCGCAAAGAGGGATGTAGGATAGAATATTTTGGGGGTATTGAAAAAAATTCAGTGGCGCAGGAAGTTACAAAGTGTAAAAGAAGCAGCTGTTTAGGGGGAAACGAAATATGTATGGCGGGGGGGGTAAAAACGCATTTATGTGTAGGTGGGAGAGTGTATGGGTTATACTTGAAAATAACGATCCATCCAGCATAGTGGGGTGCGAGTCAGTGTATGAAATTTACGAAACAAAAAGGGATGCAAAAGAAATTTTACATCCCCAAAAGATTCAGATATCAAGATTTGAAACGTATTTCGCGTGTTTTTCAATGAATTCGCGTCTGGGTTCAACCTTATCGCCCATGAGGACGGTGAAAGTTTGGTCTGCGGCAATTGCATCTTCAAGTTCAACCCTCAGCATGGTTCTGGTTTCAGGATTCATGGTTGTTTCCCAAAGCTCCGGCGGGTCCATCTCACCGAGACCTTTGTACCTTTGAACTTTGGCACCCGGCCCCATTTCGGCAAGAAGCGCGTTGCGTTCTTCATCGGTATATGCGAATTTTTCTACAAGATTTGCGTTCTTTCCTTTGAAAACCTTATAAAGCGGCGGCTGTGCCAAATATACGTTTCCGTTTTCGATAAGCGGGCGCATATATCTGAAGAAGAATGTCAGAAGCAGTGTCCTGATATGCGAACCGTCCACGTCGGCATCCGCCATGATTATGATTTTGCCGTACTTTAACTTGGTTATGTCAAATTCCTCACCGATACCGGCACCGAGAGCTTGGATAACGGGAAGAAGCTTTTCGTTTGAATATACCTTGTCAATTCGCGATTTTTCAACGTTAAGCATTTTACCCCACAGCGGAAGAATTGCCTGGAAACGTCTGTTTCGTCCCTGTTTTGCGGAACCTCCCGCAGAATCGCCCTCGACGATATATATTTCAGCATAATCAGCACCCTCGTCGGTGCATTTTGCCAGCTTACCGAGAAGGGAGGAGTTGCTTGCCATTGCATTTTTACGTGTTGCCTCACGTGCTTTACGAGCCGCCTCACGCGCTCTTGATGCTGTGAGAGTTTTTTCTATTATTGTTTTTGCAACCTTTGGATTTTCCTCCAAAAATGCCGAGAATTTATCATTCAATGCATTTTCCACCAAAGTTCTTGCTTCGGAATTTCCGAGCTTGGTTTTGGTTTGACCTTCAAACTGCGCTTCGGTTACCTTTACGCTGATAACCGCGGTGAGACCCTCTCTTGCATCCTCGCCCGAAAGATTTGCCTCTTTTTCCTTTAAAAGGTTATGCCGTCTTGCATAATCGTTTATAACTCTTGTCAGACCGGATTTAAAGCCGGTTTCGTGCATACCGCCGTCTATTGTGTGGATATTGTTGGCAAAGCTCAAAATCGCCTCACTGTATGCATCGGTATATTGCATTGCAACTTCAACAATCATATCATTTCGATTGGCTTCAAAATATATGATATCGTCATGCAGAACATCCTTATTTTGATTGATATATGAAACAAATTCCTTTATTCCGCCCTCTGCAAAGAGGGTTACGCTTTCGGCATCCGCTTCACGCTTGTCGGTGAAAATGATTTTTACTCCTTTATTAAGGAAAGCTTGTTCTCTCAAACGCTTAAGCAAAATATCATAATCAAAAATAAGTGTTTCAAAAATTTCCGGGTCCGGTTTAAAGGTGATTTTTGTACCGGTTTTATCGGTATCGCCTATTACTTTAAGCTCACACGTCGGCTTGCCGCGCTCATAGCACTGATAATGGATGTGCTTGCCGTCCGAAACTTCAACCTCAAGTTTTTCGGAAAGCGCGTTTACAACCGAAGAGCCCACACCGTGCAGACCACCGGAAACCTTATATCCGCCGCCGCCGAATTTTCCGCCGGCATGGAGAATTGTCAAAACAACCTGAACGGTAGGTATTCCCTCCTGAGGGTGAATACCCACAGGTATGCCTCGTCCGTTGTCGATAACGGTGACAGAGTTATCGGGATTGATATCCACATTGATTTCACTGCAGTATCCTGCGAGTGCTTCGTCGATTGAGTTATCAACAATTTCGTACACCAAATGGTGCAGACCGGCAGAAGAGGTTGAGCCGATATACATGCCCGGACGTTTTCTGACCGCTTCCAAGCCTTCTAAGACTTGTATTTGGTTTTCGTCATACTTAGTTTCAATCTTTTCCATTACTTATTAACTCCTAATTCAAATAATTATATTATCGGATTTTGCTCGTCCATAAAGTGTGCGTGATGCCAATGATGAAATATATACCTTGACTTTGCCGCCGTATTCGGTAACGATGAAGGATTTCGGCAAATCCTCGGTAACGTCTATCACAGAACCGTTTTTTTGCGCCGCAGACAGAAAGTTTCTTGTTTGAACGGAAACTGTTGTGTTATCCATATCGAATATTCCGATGATGGTTTTTAAATCAACAACCACATCATTGCCCAAATGCAGATACAACATCAATCCCCCCTTGTTTCGGTAACCGTTCCGTCTGATACGCGGAACATTTTTGCGCTTTTGCCGCTGTTTACGGTTTCGGCATCGGTACAGGTGAGAATTACCTGTTTGCCCTTAATTTTTTCGGTAAGGTAATTCCGGCGAGAAATGTCCAGCTCGCTCATTATATCATCCAAAAGCAGTACGGGATATTCGCCGCGCAGATTGCAGATATTTTCGGTTTGTGCCATTTTAAGGCTCAAAACCGCCGTTCGTTGCTGCCCTTGCGATGCGTAAATTTTAGCTTCTTTATCGTTTATAAAAAACTTCAGCTCGTCTCTTTGAATACCGTACATGCTTGAGCCGTTTTCTATTTCTCGGGAAGTGACCGAATCCAATTTTTCAAAAAAAGCTTCTCTGTTAATTATATCACATTCTATGCTTGGTGTATAGACTATTTTTAAATTTTCTCCGCTTATATTGCGGTGAATTTGAGCGGCATGTACGGAAACCGCATCCACAAAATCGCTCCGATACCGCATTATGTCACTGCCGTCTTCGGCAATTTGCTCATTCCATACCGAAAGCATGTCATCACGGGTTTTACCGGAAAACTTCAGCTTTTTTAAAAGGCTGTTTTTTTGAGCGAGATTTTTGTGATAGGAAATAAGTTTTTTCAAATACAGCGGATAGAGCTGGCTGATTGCTTCATCCAAAAACCTGCGCCGAAGTTGCGGTGCGCCTTTTATAATCTCTAAATCCTCAGGGGAGAACATTACAACGTTTAAGTAACGCATGAGTGCCGACAGTTTGGTAATCGGCACATTGTTCACCTTTACAGCCTTGCGGCCGTTCGGCAGAAGCTGCATAACCGCGCGGTAGTCTCTGTCTTTATCGGCAAATTCAATGTCGATGCGCGCAAAATCCGCGCCGAAACGAACAAGCTCACTGTCTGTTTTTGCACGATGACTTTTGCCGTGGGAAAACAGGTATACGGCTTCGAGGAGATTGGTTTTACCTTGTGCGTTATTCCCGTAAATCACATTTGTTCCGGCCGAAAAGGATACTGTTTCCTTTTCGTAATTACGGAAGTTTGAAACGGATAAGCTTTTAACTTTCATTTGAAACCACCGTTATTTCAAAAATTTCATCCTCAAATTCTGCGAGAACAACATCTTGGGGGTGGATTTTTTTGCCGCGCATGGTGCAAATTTCGCCATTTACCGAAATAATTTCATCCCAAATCATTTCTTTGGCGATAACGCCGGTGTCGGCAATTCCCGCAAACTTGAGAAGTTGATCAAGCTTGATAAACTCGGTGGTTATCTCTATATTTTGTCTGTGAATTTCCATAGCAATCCTTTCTGAATAAAGTCTTAAAATCTATGCTTTTAGTTTGTGGTTCTGGTTACGGAAATAACTCCGGGGATAGCGCTTATTCGGTTCATTGCTTTTTTCAGCTCCTCGGTGCCTTGTATCTCAACGCCGAAAGTCATAACCGAAATTCTGTCCTTTGTACTTCTGGCATTAACCGAGGTACAGTTCATTGAAAGCTCCGCAAGCACGGTGGAAACTTTCATCATCATTCCGGGACCGTCCTCCGCTTCAACTCTCAGTGTGGCGATGTATGAGCTTCGGTTTTCTCCTGTCCAGCTGACAAATATAAAACGATTTTTATCTTCGTCGGACAGCGCACCCGGTTGAATGTTTGGGCAATCCGCTCTGTGTACCGAAACACCGCGACCTTTTGTAATAAATCCGACTATTTCATCACCGGGAACAGGATTACAGCATTTTGAAAGGCGTATAAGGCAATTGTCTATTCCCTTTACTTCAATTCCTGTGGTATTTATCTTTTTGCGTACAGCATGCGTGGTTTTTTTCGAAACAGGCTCATTTTTCTTCTGTTCGCGGATATATTCCTCACGCAGACGCATGATGATTTTTTGAGATGACAGACCGCCGTATCCGACACTTGCGTACAAATCCTCTATTCCGCCGAGGGTGTATTTTTTGTAAACCGGGGTAAGCCATTCTTCTCTAAAAAGTCGTGAGAACGGAATATTAAGGCGCTTTGCTTCCTTTTCAAGGATTTCCTTGCCGTGAATAATATTTTCGTCACGCCGTTCGTTTTTCAGCCACTGATTTATCTTACTTTTAGCCTGAGATGTTTTTACTATTTTAAGCCAATCTCTGCTCGGACCCTTTGCCTGGGGCGAGGTCAGAATTTCGATTATATCACCGTTTTGAAGTTTATATGTGTTGGTTACTATTTTTCCGTTAGCCTTTGCGCCGACCATTTTACTGCCGACTTGCGTATGAATTGCAAATGCAAAGTCGATTACGGTGGAGCCGTTGGGGAGGGGGATAACCTTGCCGCGGGGGGTAAAGGCAAAAACTTGATCCGAGAACATATCTATTTTTAAGCTGTTCATAAATACATCGGCATCCATAATATCCGCTTGTGTTTCCATCAGCTTGCGAACCCATTCAAGCTCCTTGTCCATGGAATCCGTGCCGGATTTGCCCTCCTTGTATTTCCAATGTGCCGCGATACCCTCCTGGGCAACCTTGTGCATTTCGTGGGTTCTGATTTGAATTTCAAAGGGCGTTCCGTCTGTTCCCACAACTGTTGTATGGAGGGATTGATACATATTCGGCTTGGGCATTGCGATGTAATCTTTAAATCGCATCGGAAGTGGTGTGTACATTTCATGCACCATACCCAAAACCGCGTAACATTCCGCAACGGTATTGACAATTACGCGTACTGCGAATAAATCATAAATTTCGTCAATTGTCTTGTTTTGCGCGTACATTTTGCGGAATATGCTGTAAAAATGCTTGGCACGTCCGGTTATTTCGCAATCGATTCCGCTGTCCGCCATTCGCTTTTTTAATGTCGCAATAATCTCCGAAACAAATGCCTCACGTTCGCTTTTTTTCCTGTTAATGCTTTCGGTGATTTCTTCATAAGCTACAGGGTCAAGATATTTTAGAGATAAATCCTCAAGCTCAGATTTTATTTTCGAAATACCGAGTCTGTGCGCAAGAGGAGCGTAAACATCAAGAGTTTCCTTTGCGATATAAAGCTGTTTTTCGGGAGGCATAAATGCGAGGGTACGCATGTTGTGCAATCGGTCAATCAGCTTAATCATGACCACGCGGATATCCTTGCTCATGGCGAAAAACATTTTTCTGAGATTCTCTACCTGCTCGTCCTGGTGGTCGCGGTACTGGATTTTCTTGAGCTTCGTGACGCCTTCCACGATTTCGGCAACCGGTCTGCCGAAAAGCATAACGATATCGTCAAAGGTATATGGCGTATCCTCTATAACATCATGGAGAAGAGCCGCGCATACGGCAATATTATCCATTGCAAGCTCTGCGGCAATATATGCAATCTGAACGGGATGTATTATATACGGCTCTCCCGATTTTCTGAATTGATTTTTGTGCGCCGCTTTTGCCATTCGGTAGGCAACGTAAATCATGTCGGTATTCGCTTTGGGACTGTACCCTTTGACCATGTCGATGATTTTATCTACGATAACGTCGGTTTCATCCGCTATATGCGGAAGTGTTTCGGAAGAATTAAATATAACGGTATTCTGTTTTTTGTTCATATTATTCCTCCTTGTATTGCATAAGATTTGTTTTAAATTTGTCTGCCAATGTCTTTTCTTATATCTTTTATCAGCAACTGCAGGTTTTCACTGCCTTGGTAATTGTTTATACTCATGGTAAAGGCGATATTAACCATATCACCGGAATGAAATTCATTGCAGATATCGCCCATATTGAACCATGCCGCACTGTATATACTGTTTCCGTCCGAAAGACGTAGGCGCAAATGCCTGTTGTCCTGTCCCATTGTCGAAGCGGACAAAATTTTCATGCCGCATGCTGCGAAAACGGGAACGTCGTTACCCTCACCGAAAGGCTCAAGCAAAGATAGCATTTTTGCGGAATTTATATTCATGCTTGCGCCGTTTAATACACAATCGATTTTCAGCTTCGGAACAAGTGTGGATACATCCGTATTGTTTTTCACATAAGCGTTTATTTTTTGACGGAATTCATCTATTTTATCCTCGCTTACGGTAAGACCGGCCGCCATCGCGTGTCCGCCGAATGCGATGAGAAGTTCTTCGCTGTCCGAAAGTGCGTCGAACAAATTAATTTCGGCAACGGAACGGCCCGAACCCTTTCCCTTTCCGTTTTCACAGGAAATAAGAATACATGGGCGGTAAAACTTTTCACAAAGTTTTGAGGCGGCAATTCCGATAACACCTTGGTGCCAGCCCTCGCCGCTTATAACATACACAAGCTGCTCTTTGTCAAATGAAAGGGCGCTGAGCTCCGCCGCTTCGTAAATTTTGTTTTCAATATTTCTGCGCTGTGAGTTCGCAAAATTCAAGCGCTCGGCAAGTTCTGCCGCTTTTTCGTCATCATCGCAGATGAGAAGCTCAAGTGCAACGCTTGCATCGCCCATTCTGCCCGCTGCATTCATTCGCGGTGCGATTGAAAAGGCAAGGGAAGTGCTGTCAATCGCTTTTCCGCTAAGCCCTGAGGCGTTTATAAGAGCTTTGATACCTTTTTTCTTTGTATTTTCAATGGCTTTAATGCCCTTGTCCGCAATAATTCGATTTTCGCCGAGAAGTGAAACAACGTCGGCGACGGTTCCGATTGCCGCAAATTCGGAATATTCGGAGAATACTTCCTTTGTGTTCATGCCGAGCCTTACGGCAAGTGCAAGAACGAGCTTAAAGGCAACGCCGACACCGGCAAGTGCTTTAAACGGATATTTACTGTCCGCGCGCTTGGGATTTATAACCGCAACAGCCTCGGGAAGCTCCTCTCGGCAAGTGTGATGGTCGGTTATGATAACATCCATTCCCTGTGTTTTGGCAAAAGCCACCTCTCCTACGGCGGTTATGCCACAATCGACGGTTATCATAAGCTTGATACCACTGCGTGCCATACGGTTCACCGCCATTATATTAATTCCGTACCCTTCGGAAAATCTGTCCGGGATATAGTAGCTCACATCGGCATCGATGCTTTTTAAAAACTTGCATACCGTTGCACATGATGTTATTCCGTCTGCATCATAATCACCGTAAACAACAATTTTTTCGTGGTTTGAAACTGCTTCTAAAATCCTATCGGCGGCTTTGTCCATATCATCCAAAAGAAAAGGATTGTGTATCCCATCAAGACTTTTTTTCAGATAGGACGAAACATCACTATCCTCGGTTACGCCGCGGTTCATCATAATAACGGCAATCGCCGCGGGCAAATTATATTTTTCCGCAAAACGCATGATATCTTCTTTTTTTAGCTGTTTGCTTCGTAATTCCCAAATTTTTTCGCGCATACGTCTCTCCCGATATATTTGATAATTTATTATACCATTTTTCTGTACATTTTTCAAGGGATTTTAACGTAATTTTAACACTTTGTTGCATAATTTTTACGGGAATTTGGGAAGCTAAAGGTATAATGAGAAAGGAGGAGATTTTAATGCCGGAAAACAAAGCAAAAACCAACCAAAACAGCAATAAAACCAATCAAAACAGCACATCAAATCAAAATAAAAACAGCAATGCAAGCAAGAACTCAAACAGCAATTTAAGCGAAAACAAGAGCTGTAAGTAAAATCGTAATAATGTAAACATCCGCCTTGTGATATGCACCCGATAGGGGATACATACCGCAGGACGGATGTTTTTATATATGCAAAATAAGTGTTGCGATATTAAAGTAAATAAACAATGAAACGGCATCCACTATGGTTGTAATAAAAGGACTTGCCATAACGGCAGGGTCGAAACCGACCTTTTTTGCCAGTAGTGGGAGGGTGCATCCGGTGAGTTTTGCAACAAAAACCGTACAAAACAACGTTGCGGCAACCACAAGCGCAATCTGCATTGAAAGGCTGTCGAAAATCATCATTTTTACAAAGGTTGCACCTGCCAGCACAAGACCGCACATAAGGGCAACGCGAATTTCTTTCCAAATTATTTTGAAAAGGTCGCGGAACTGAATTTCATCAAGGGAAAGGCCACGTATAACGGTTACGGAGGACTGACTTCCCGAGTTTCCGCCGGTATCCATAATCATTGGGATAAAGGTTGTTAAAACAACGAACTTTCCGAGAGCATCCTCAAAGTGTGCGATAATTTTGCCGGTAAAAGTTGCGGAAATCATAAGGAGCAACAGCCATGGAATCCTTTGCTTAAATGTGTCAATAATTCCGGTTTTTAGGTATGGCTTTTCCGACGGCGTAATAGCTGCCATTTTTTCAATATCCTCGGTTGCCTCATCCTGCATAACGTCAATGGCATCGTCAAAGGTAACGATACCGACAAGACGGTTTTCGTTATCCACAACAGGCATTGCCAAAAGGTCATATTTTGAGAATGCGTGCGCAACTTCCTCTTTATCTTCAAAGGTGTTTACCGAAATCGGATTGGTTTCCATAATTTCCGAAATAACTCTGTCTTCTTCGGAAAGAAGCAAATCTTTTGCGGAAACCGTGCCCATAAGCACGCGGTTACGGTCGGTAACATAGCAAGTGTAAATTGTTTCCTTATCAAGACCGGTACGTCGGATTTTTGTAAACGCGTCCCGAACCATCATATCCTCTTTAAGGTCAACAAATTCAATTGTCATGATTGAACCGGCGCTGTCTTTGGGGTAATTCAATACCTCGTTTATGCTTGCGCGCATCTCGGGGTCGGTATGCTTAATAATACGTTTTACCACATTTGCCGGCATTTCTTCGATAATATCAACCGCATCGTCAAGGTAAAGCTCATCAATGACTTCCTTAAGCTCACTGTCCGAGAACCCTTTAATCAGCATTTCCTGCATATCCGCATCAAGTTCTACAAAAACTTCTGCGGCAGGCTCCTTTGGAAGAAGTCTGAACAGTACGGGAATATACCGCGCAGGCAAATCATCAAACAGGGCCGCGACGTCAGCCGGCTCCATTTCGGAAAGGATTCCTTTAAGTTGTGTATACTTTTTTACGTCGATAAGTTCAATGATTTCATCTATCATCGGTATATACCTCCTTCTTCAAAATTGTTATCCGTGAAGATTTTAATCAAGCGTTATTACATCGCCTCCGCCGGTTGCGGCAGGAGTCGAGGCGGGAGCTGCGGACGGTTTTGGAGTAGCCGTGGGAGTTGAGGTTTCGCTTGGAACGGTAATCACGTCACCGTTTATCTCGTTCGGAGAAGCAGACGGTGATGCCGAAGGTTTTGATGTTTCCTCCGCACTGCCGGAAGATACTGAGGCGTGCTTGTTTCCGCAGTATTTTGTGGGCAGTGTTCCCTTTACAAAATATTCCGTTTTGGAAGCCGTGCAGCCGCCTGAGGAGAGCTTGCCGGTTTTTTGACAAACCGAAACAGCGGTTACATTATCCGGCTGTTCAAAGGTCTTTTCAGGTAAACCGTCATGCACTTTCTGCATTACCTTTTTCCAAATTTGCGTGGATACGTTTGTGGAGCCTACCGATTTATCGCTGTCATAGCCGTACCACACAGCACCTACGTAATACGGTGTGTATCCGCAGAACCACTTGTCTTTGTTGTCATTACTTGTTCCGGTCTTTCCGTAAGCGGTGATGCCGGACAATCTTGCATTTCTTCCGGTTCCGCTGCTTCCGTTTACAACATCCTTCAGGAAACTTGTTACAATGAAAGCGTTTGCTTCGCTTATAACGCGTGTTTTTTCCGGCTTCGTTTCAAGTAGCACTTTGCCTGAGCTGTCAAGAACTTTTGTGTATGTGTGCGGCGTGATATGAACTCCGCCGTTCGCAAAGGTTCCGTATGCAGATGCCATCTCTTTGGGTGAAACACCGACGGTCATGCCGCCCAGTGCCAGTGCACTCAAATTCTTGTCGGAATCTTGGAACGTGGTAAAACCGAACTTGTTGGTCATAAAGTTGTAGCTCGTATCTATTCCCAGGGTCTGAAGAGTCTTAACCGCGGGAATATTCGATGAGATTTCGATTGCGTGGCGTAATGACATATCACCCCTGAAGCCTTTATATGAGTTTTTCGGCGACCAATCGCCGATTGTTATGGGCTCATCGGTAAGAATTGTAGCGGCGGTTATTTTTCCTGTTTCAAGCGCCGGGGCATATACCGACAGCGGCTTTATAGATGAGCCGGGTTGGCGTTTTGCATGGGTTGCACGGTTCAATCCGCGGCTTTCGGTTTTAGTGCCGACACCGCCTGCCATTGCCTTGATTTCGCCGGTATGCGGGTCGATAATAACCATTGCGGATTGCGTACCCTTAGCCGCGCCCGGGAAGTTGGATGCGCTTGTGTATACACTTTCGACCGCATTCTGTATATCGGCATCCATTGTGGTATAAATCTTAAGGCCGCCACTGAATACCTGCTGTGATGCAAAGGTCTGTGAATAGCCCTTTTTGGTCTGCAAGTCGGAAATAACATCATTTATAACCTGGTCCACAAAATAGCTGTAGACAGTGGAACCGAGAGCTTTGTATTTATCATTTACACCGAGGGGTGAATCGGATGACGAGGTGTATTCCTCCTCGCTTATTTTTCCGAGTTCATACATTTTTTTGAGTACGGTGTTTCGCTTTGCTATGGTATCTTCGGGGTTTTTAAATGGGTTAAACCTTGACGGTGCCTGAGTTATCCCGACAATCATGGCGGCTTCAGGAAGAGTCAAATCGATTGCATTTTTGGAAAAATACATTTTAGCCGAGGACTCTATTCCGTAGCAATTGTTTCCAAAGTAGACTATGTTAAGATACATAGATAAAATTTCTTCTTTGGTGAAGCGCTTTTCAAAGGCAACGGCACGCATCATTTCCTTAACCTTACGTGTAACCGTCCTGTCCTTTTCATTGGTTATGTTTTTAATTACCTGCTGGGTAATTGTACTTCCGCCGTATGATGGGGATGTGCCGGTGAGTTTTGCCTTTACCCAACCTATTACGGCACCAGCGGTACGTTTTATATCAACGCCGCTGTGCTTGTAAAAACGTTCGTCCTCAATGGAGATTGCGGCATCCTTTGCAAGCTGAGGAATTTTATCCGAATCAATCCATTCGCGGTTGCCGTCGCTGTGCAGATATTCGACTTCCAGTGAATTGCCGTCTGCATCGTTTGCGTAAACAATGGAAGAGAAGTTGTATGCTATTCCGTCGAAATCCATTTCGTCTATTTCGCGGGAAACGGCGGCGTACATACCGGCTCCGACACCTAAGCATATAACAACGCCTACGCATATGCAAATTATAATGACGGCGCGGAGTTTTGCAAAAAACCTCTTCCGTGCCGTATTCTTTTTGACATTTGCGGCACGTTTTTCGTCCAATCTTCTTACCGCCTCCGCGCGTTCCGCAGCGGTGCTCGGTATGCTTCGACCGCGTGTGTCGGTATTCTCCCGAAAAGTTTCGTACCGTGTACTACTGTTTCTTTTTACGGAAGCCTTTCCGTAAGTTTTATGTTTATCTCGTGCGTGTTTCAAATTGACACCTCCCGATGTATATTACATTTATAACCAATTATATTATAGTACAAAAAAAGATTTAATGCAACACAATTTATGAAAAAAACATTTTTGTATAATTTCTGTAAAAATGGTAAATATAACTAAAAAATTCAACATTTGCGAAATAAAAAGGAGCATGAAAATGAAAAAAA